>NZ_JBSGDD010000117.1:0-18619 GCF_053602195.1 Kitasatospora sp. NPDC004531
GGCTCGGGCGTGCTTGAGCCTGTTGGCAGCGCCCACCCACCCACCCGAGCACCCACCCGCGAAACGCACTGCGCAACGGGCGGCGAGCCGAACGGTGCGCTGCGCGGTGCGGCAGGCGGAGAGGGAGGCAGAGCACGGCGCGGCAGGCGGAGAGCGGAGCGGTGCGCTGCGCGGCAGGCGGAGAGGGAGGCGGAGCGCGGCACGACAAGCGCTACGGTGCACGGCACGGTGCCAAGCGGAGCGGTGCGCGGCGCATCGTGGGGGCTTGCTGTTGGCAGCGCCCACCCACCCACCCGAGCACCCACCCGCGAAACGCACTGCGCAACGGGCGGCGAGCCGAGCGGTGCGCTGCGCGGTGCGGCAGGCGGAAAGGGAGGCGGAGTGCGGCGCGACAAGCGCTACGGTGCACGGCACGGTGCCAAGCGGAGCGCGGCGCATCGTGGGGGCTTGCTGTTGGCAGCGCCCACCCACCCACCCGAGCACCCACCCGCGAAACGCGCAGCGCGACGGGCGGTGAGCGGAGCGCTGCGCGGTGCGGCGGGCAGAGAGGAGCGCTGCGCGGCAGGCGGACAGCGACGCAGTGCACGGCGGCGAGCGGAACGGTGTGCGGCGCTTCGTGGGGGCGGGCCGACCGCTGCCAGCGCCCACCCACCCGCGAAACGCGCTACGCGCGGCAGGGTCGGGGCAGGACGTGCTGCACACGGCGGGAGAGGGCCGGCGGTGCGTTGCACGCGGGCACGCCGACTGCCGACACACCGCGCGGCACCACGCGCAGCGCAACCGCCCAGCCCCCGGCCGCACCCTCCGCTGGCGGGTGCTCGGGCGGGTGGGCGGGCGCTGCCAACAGCAAGCCCCCCACGCGCAGCACAACCGCCCAGCCCCCGCCACCGCACCCTCCGCTGGCGGGTGCTCGGGCGGGCGGGTGGGCGCTGCCAACAGCAAGCCCCCCACGCGCAGCACAACCGCCCAGCCCCCGGCCGCACCCTCCGCTGGCGGGCGGGTGGGCGCTGCGGACAGCAAGCCCCCACGCGCAGCCCCCGGCCGCACCCTCCACTGGTGGGTGCTCGGGTGGGTGGGTGGGCGGCAAAACAGCACCCCCGCCGCACCCCCAACAAACAGGAACCCCCCGCCCAGGCAAGCCTGGACAGGGGGTCCCCGTTGAGTCAGCTACTCAGAAGCGAGAGCGCTTCAGCTCTGGCCACCGGCCAGCTTCTCGCGGAGCGCGGCCAGGGCCTCGTCCGAGGCGAGCGCGCCGGAGCCCTCGTCGCTGCTGGAGGAGTACGAGCCGCCACCGGAGACCGGGGCCTCCTCGCCGGCCTCGGCGGCGGCAGCCGCGTCGGCCTCGCGGGACTTGATGACCTGGGCCTGGTGCTGCTCGAAGCGGGCCTGGGCCTCGGCGTACTGCCGCTCCCACTCCTCGCGCTGCTTCTCGAAGCCGGGCAGCCAGTCGTTCGCCTCGGGGTCGAAGCCCTCCGGGTAGATGTAGTTGCCCTGGTCGTCGTACGAGGCAGCCATGCCGTACAGGGTCGGGTCGAACTCGACCGACGCCGGGTCGGCACCGAGGGACTCGTTGGCCTGCTTCAGCGAGAGGCTGATGCGGCGACGCTCGAGGTCGATGTCGATGACCTTGACGAAGATCTCGTCGCCGACCTGGACGACCTGCTCCGGGATCTCGACGTGGCGCTCGGCCAGCTCGGAGATGTGGACCAGGCCCTCGATGCCCTCGTCCACGCGGACGAACGCACCGAACGGAACCAGCTTGGTGACCTTACCCGGCACGACCTGCGAGATCTGGTGCGTACGGGCGAACTGCTGCCACGGGTCCTCCTGGGTCGCCTTCAGCGACAGGGAGACACGCTCGCGGTCCATGTCGACGTCGAGAACCTCGACGGTGACCTCCTGGCCGACCTCGACAACCTCGTTCGGGTGGTCGATGTGCTTCCAGGACAGCTCGGAGACGTGCACCAGACCGTCGACGCCGCCGAGGTCCACGAACGCACCGAAGTTGACGATCGAGGAGACGACGCCGGAGCGGACCTGGCCCTTCTGCAGGGTGGTGAGGAAGGTCTGGCGGACCTCGCTCTGGGTCTGCTCCAGCCAGGCACGGCGGGACAGGACCACGTTGTTGCGGTTCTTGTCCAGCTCGATGATCTTCGCCTCGAGCTCCTTGCCCACGTAGGGCTGGAGGTCGCGGACGCGACGCATCTCGACCAGCGAGGCCGGGAGGAAGCCGCGGAGGCCGATGTCGAGGATGAGACCACCCTTGACGACCTCGATGACGGTACCGGTGACGATGCCGTCCTCTTCCTTGATCTTCTCGATCGTGCCCCAGGCGCGCTCGTACTGGGCGCGCTTCTTGGACAGGATCAGGCGACCCTCCTTGTCCTCCTTCTGGAGAACCAGGGCCTCGATGTTGTCGCCGACCGCGACAACCTCGTGGGGGTCGACGTCGTGCTTGATCGAGAGCTCACGGGACGGGATGACACCCTCGGTCTTGTAACCGATGTCGAGGAGCACCTCGTCACGGTCGACCTTCACGATGACGCCCTCAACGATGTCGCCGTCGTTGAAGTACTTGATGGTCTCGTCGATCGCGGCGAGGAACGCGTCCGCGTCGCCGATGTCGTTGACCGCAACCTGCGGGGTGGTGCTGACAGAGGTGTCGGTGGGGCTCGTCATTAGGAAAAGGGCTCCGGTACGGACATGAAGTCGTAGTAATGCCACGCGGAGGGCCCTGATCGCTCCCACCGAAAGCCGTACAGGCCAGAAAACGGCCATCGAAATGATTCCGGCATCCGGAATCCCGATGTCCGTCTGACGACCGTGGGGTCTTCGACAGATGCGAGCGCGACCTGCTCCGTCCGAGGCGCGCAGGCCCGCAGCGCAACTTGTAGCATACGGGGACACCCGGACACGGTCAATGCCGAAGGCGGCGAGACCGGTAGAGGCCGGGACGGATCAGGCCATATTCGCCGAAGACACACCTCGCGGCGGCTCGAACACCGGCCCTACCCCGGATGCCACGGCCCGACCCGGCCCGCTGGGGACCGGCTCCGCGGCAGTGGCGCTTCCGCATCCCATACCTTACTTGACGTCCTCCCCGGGCCCGCGCCGGGGGCTCGCTCCCGGCGCCACCGGCCAGCTGCCGCCCCCGGGCCGCCGACCGCACCCGCCGCGCGAACCTGGGAGGATCACTACGCCGCTCAGCGGCTCCCAGCCGATCAGCCTCCCCGGCCAGCCCCGGGGCATCACCGGAGATTCCAGATGACGGATTCAATGCCCCGCGACTACGACCCCGCCGAGTACGACGTCCCCAGCGCCTACCGCGCCGACGCCGGCCAGGACGACGAGGACGGCGACGAGGCGCTGCGGCGGGAGGCCGGGGAGGCGGAGTCCAGCCGGGCCAGCCGGCACTGGTGGGACCGGAACGCGGACGACTACCAGGACGAGCACGGCGAGTTCCTCGGCGACGACCGCTTCACCTGGTGCCCGGAGGGCGTGGACGAGGCCGAGGTGCGGCTGCTCGGCGATCCGGCGTCGCTGAAGGGCGCGGACGTGCTGGAGATCGGCTCGGGCGCGGCCCAGTGCTCGCGCTGGCTGGCGGCGCAGGGGGCGCGGCCGGTGGCGCTGGACATCTCCTACCGGCAGTTGCAGCACTCGCGCCGGATCGACCTGGGCCGCGGCCTGGAGCCGGTCGCGGTGGTGCAGGCGGACGGCGCGGTGCTGCCGTTCGCGGACGGCTCGTTCGACCACGCGTGCTCGGCGTACGGCGCGGTGCCGTTCAGCGCGGACACGGCGCGGCTGATGCGCGAGGTGCACCGGGTGCTGCGGCCCGGCGGGCGGTGGGTGTTCTCGGTGACGCACCCGATCCGCTGGGCGTTCCCGGACGAGCCGGGCGAGGAGGGCCTGACGGCGTCCTCCTCCTACTTCGACCGGACGCCGTACGTGGAGCAGGACGAGCAGGGCGTGGCGACCTACGTCGAGCACCACCGGACGCTGGGCGACCGGGTGCGGGAGCTGGTCGGGGCCGGGTTCACGCTGGTGGACCTGATCGAGCCGGAGTGGCCGGAGGAGCTGGAGCAGGAGTGGGGCGGCTGGAGCCCGCTGCGCGGCCGGCACATCCCCGGCACGGCGATCTTCGTCGCCCGCCGGAACGGCTGACGGTGCGCACCGGGGGGCTCGAACTGCCCGTCCGCACCGCGCTGTCACCGCTCGCGGCGGCGCTGGAGGAGCGCGGCGCGGCGGTGCTGTCCGCGCCTCCCGGCACCGGCAAGACCACGCTGGTGCCGCTGGCGCTGGCGGGTCTGCTCGACGAGTTCCCGGGCCCGCCGCGCCGGGTGCTGGTCGCGGAGCCGCGCCGGCTGGCGGTGCGGGCGGCGGCCCGGCGGATGGCCTGGCTGCTGGGCGAGCAGGTCGGCGGCCGGGTCGGGTTCACGGTGCGCGGCGAGCGCCGGGTGGGCCCGGACACCCGGGTCGAGGTGGTCACCACCGGCGTGCTGCTGCAACGCCTGCAGCGCGACCCCGAGCTGCCGGGGGTGGACACCGTCGTCCTGGACGAGTGCCACGAGCGGCACCTGGACGCGGACACCGCGCTGGCGTTCCTGTTGGACGTCCGGGCGGCGCTGCGCCCGGAGCTGCGGCTGCTGCTGGCCTCGGCCACCGCAGACACCGACGCCTGGGCCGAACTGCTGGGCGGCGCACCGGTGGTGGCCGCCGAGGGGGTCTCGCACCCGGTCGAGACGGTGTGGGCGCCGCCGCCCGGCGCGGTCCGCCCGCCGCACGGGACGAAGGTCGATCCGGCGCTGCTCGCGCACGTCGCGGCGACGGTCCGCCGGGCGCTCGCCGAGCGGGCCGGCGACGTGCTGTGCTTCCTGCCGGGCGTGGGCGAAATCGCCCGGGTGGCAGGGCAGTTGGACGGCGTCGAGGTGCTCCAGCTGCACGGGCAGGCGCCGCAGGCGGTGCAGGACGCGGCGTTGAGCCCCGGCGAGCGGCGGCGGGTGGTGCTGGCCACCTCGGTCGCCGAGTCCTCGCTGACGGTGCCGGGCGTGCGGGTGGTGGTCGACTCGGGGCTGACCCGGGAGCCGCGCACCGACCACGCCCGCGGCCTGTCCGGGCTGGTCACCGTCCGCACCTCGCTGGCCGCCGCCCGGCAGCGGGCCGGCCGGGCGGGCCGCGAGGCCCCGGGCACGGTGTACCGGTGCTGGGCGGAGGTGGAGGACGCCCGCGCGGCGCGCTTCCCGACGCCCGAGATCGCGCTCGCCGACCTGACCTCGTTCGCACTCCAGGCTGCCTGCTGGGGCGACCCGGACGCCGCCGGCCTCACCCTCCCCGACCCGCCGCCGGCCGGGGCGATGGCCGCCGCCCGCGGCACGCTGCGCGCCCTGGACGCGGTGGACGCCGACGGCCGCCCCACCGACCGCGGCCGGGCGATCGCCCGCACCGGCCTGCACCCCCGGCTGGCCCGCGCGCTGCTGGACGGCGCCCCGGCGGTGGGCTCGCGGCGCGCCGCCGAGCTGGTCGCGCTGCTGTCGGAGGAGCCGCCGCGCGCCCTCGGCGACGACCTGGCCCAGATCTGGCGCACCGTCAAGCACGCGCAGGACCCGTACGCACGCCGTTGGAAGGACGAGACCCGCCGTCTGGAGCAGCAGGTCGGGCGCGCGCCGGACGGGCTCGCGGACCCGGCGGCGGCCGGGCTGGTGGTCGGCCTGGCGTACCCGGAGCGGCTGGCCCGGGCCCGGGAGGGCGGCGAGGGCGCGTACCTGATGGCGTCCGGCACGGCCGCGCAGCTCCAGGCCGGCTCGCGGCTGCCGACCGGCGGGTGGCTGGCGATCGCGGTGGCGGACCGGCCCGCCGGGTCGCCGTCGGCGCGGGTGCTGCGGGCGGTGGCGATCGACGAGGCGACGGCCCGCCGGGCGGGCGGGCCGCTGCTGGACGGGCGGGAGGAGGTCGGCTGGTCGGCCCGGCAGCGCGAGGTGACGGCGCGCCGGGTGGAGACCCTCGGCGCGATCGAGCTCGCCGCCGCGCCGCTGGCCGCGCCCGATCCGGCGCTGGTGCGGGCGGCGCTGCTGACCGGGCTCGAACGGGAGGGCGTCTCGGCCCTGCTGTCCTGGCCGCCGGCCGCGGCGGGGCTGCGCGAGCGCCTGGCGTTCCTGCACCGCACCCTCGGCGGGGTGTGGCCGGACGTGGGCGACGCCGCGCTGCTGACCGCCGCCGACCAGTGGCTGGAGCCGGAGCTCTCCCGGGCCCGCCGCCGTGCCGACCTGGAGCGGATCGACACCGCCGCCGCGTTGCAGCGCCTGCTGCCGTGGGCGAGCGGTCAGGCCGGGCGGCTGGACGAGCTCGCCCCCGAGCGGATCACGGTGCCCAGCGGCAGCCGGGTCCGGGTCGACTACGCGGGCGAGCGCCCGGTCCTCGCCGTCAAGCTCCAGGAGCTGTTCGGGTGGGACGCGGCCCCGGCCCTCGCCGACGGCCGGGCCCCGCTCACCGTCCACCTGCTGTCGCCCGCCGGGCGGCCGGCCGCCGTCACCGGCGACCTGGCCGCGTTCTGGCGCGAGGGCTACCGCGCCGTCCGTGCCGAGCTGCGCGGCCGCTACCCCCGCCACCCGTGGCCGGAGGACCCGACCGCGGCCGAAGCCACCCGGCGGACGAACCCGCGCAAGTGACGTGCCGTCAGCGCGAGCGCCTGGTCGGGCCGCCGGGCCGGGTGCTCCGCCTCGTCGGGCCGTGGTTGCCGTCGTCCGCGTGCGTGTCCGGCGTCACGGTGACGGTGGGCGGGTGGACCGTCGGCGTCTGCGTCGCCCTCGGCGCGGCGGGGGCCGTCGTGAACACCGCGGACGCGCTCGGGCTCGGCGAATAGGCGAAGGACGGGGTGCCGACGGGCGAGGGCGCGCTCGCGGTCGGGACGGTCTGCGGTGCGGCGGGCTGCCGCACCGGCTGCCGGGTGGGCTTCCGGTCGGCCGCGCACGCCGTACCGCCGAGCACCACCGCCGCCATGGCCAGCACGACCGCCACCCGTCTTCTTCCGCTCCGCCGCATCGTCGTCCCCCGTCTCTCGAACCCTTGTGCAGAGAGTGTGCCTCAGCCCTGCTCCCACTCCTCCGCGAGGACCGCCATGTCGATGTCGTCGATCCACTCGTCGCCCCAGCGCAGCACCTGGCGGCGGACCCCCTCCACCTTGAACCCGGCCTTCTCGTAGGCCCGTTGGCCCCGCGCGTTGAAGCCGTACACCCCCAGCGAGACCCGGTTCAGCCCGAGCACGCGGATCGCGTGGTCGGTGGTCATCCGGACCGCCTCGGTGCCGAACCCCCGGTCCCGCCCGTCCGGCCCGATGCAGATCCGCAGGTTGCACGAGCGGTTGGCTTCGCTCCACTCGTTGAGCACCACCTCGCCGACGCCGCGACCGGTCGCCCGGTCGACGATGATCAGGTCCAGCCGGTCGGTCTGCTCGTTGCGCGTGGAGTACCACTCGACGACGTGCTTCTCCATCGCCTCGTCCCACTCGGGCGCGACGGGCGTGTACTCGCTCGACGTGTACTTGAGGACCTCCGGGTCGTTCAGCATCACCCGCAGCATCGGCAGGTCCTCCTCCGCCCGCACCGGCCGAAGAACGATCCGCTCCCCCTCCAGCGTCGGCTTGTCGGCGAACGTGGCAGCGGGAACGGCAAGTTGATCAGTCATCCCGCCAGTCTCCGAGCCCCGGACGAACCACCGCAAACGAATTAGGCACCGGGGAGGTCAGACGGGGCGCCACGGCCCGGGGTCGCCCTCCGGGAAGGAGTTGCTGAGCGTCACGGCGACCGGCCCGTAGGGCGTGTCGATCCGCCAGAGGTCCCACTGGTCGAGCTCGTGCTGGACGTAGCGGCGCAGGTAGTCGCGCAGCCGGGTCCACTCGGCGTCGGTCAGTCGGCGCCCGGGGTCGTCCTCCAGGACGCCGGTGGGCGCGGGCTCCGGGCCGGACGGCAGTTCGTGGCCCCAGTCCTCCGCGAGGGCCGCGAGCTCGACGACGTCGCTCCACCGGCCCTTGTGCCGCACGGCCTGTCGCCGAACCCCCTCGACCCTGAACCCGGCCTCCTGGCAGGCGCGTTGACCCCGGCCGTCGTGGCGGTGGACGGAGGTGGAGACCCGGTGCAGGCCGAGGACGCGGAAGGCGTGGTCGGTGAGCAGGCGGACGGCCTCGGCGTCCAGCGCCCCGCCGTCGCCGGGGGCGAGGCCGAGGCCGAGGCGGCAGGAGGAGTTGGCTTCGTCCCACTCGTCGAGGCCGATCTCGCCGGCGTCGCGGCCGGTGGACCTGTCGACGACGGTCAGGTCCAGCCGGTCGGCCTGCGCGTCCTCCTGCGGCCGGGCGGGCCGCAGGAGGACCTGGTCGCCCACCAGCGTGGGCGGGTGGGCGAAGGGGGTGCGGGGTTCGGTCATCCGGCCAGTCTCGAAGGCGCGGCCGAACGCCCGCAAGGGGTTTCAGTGCGCGGCCGCCTCCCAGTCGGGGCCGACGCCGACGGAGACGTCGAGGGGCGCGCGGAGCGGGTAGGCGGCGGCCATCTGGTCGCGAACCAGGGCCTCCACCTGGGCGCGTTCGCCGGGGGCGAGTTCGAGGACGATTTCGTCGTGGACCTGGAGCAGCATCCGGGACGTGAGGCCGGCGGCGCGCAGGGCGTCGTCCACGCGGAGCATGGCGATCTTGACGATGTCGGCGGCGGAGCCCTGGATCGGGGCGTTGAGGGCCATGCGTTCGGCCATCTCGCGCCGCTGGCGGTTGTCGCTGGTGAGGTCGGGGAGGTAGCGGCGGCGGCCGAGCAGGGTCTCGGTGTAGCCGACGGCGCGGGCCTCCTCGACGACGTTGTGCAGGTAGTCGCGGACGCCGCCGAAGCGTTCGAAGTAGGTGTCCATCAGGCCCTGGGCCTCGGCGGGCTTGATGCCGAGCTGCTGGGAGAGGCCGTACGCGGAGAGGCCGTAGGCGAGGCCGTAGGACATCGCCTTGATCTTGCGGCGCATCTCGGCGTCGACGGCGTCGGGGGCGACCGAGAAGACCTGGGAGGCGACGGTGGTGTGCAGGTCCTCGCCGGAGGCGAAGGCCTCGATGAGGGCCTCGTCCTCGGAGAGGTGCGCCATGATGCGCAGTTCGATCTGCGAGTAGTCGGCGGTGAGCAGCGACTCGTAGCCTTCGCCGACCACGAAGGCGCGGCGGATGGCGCGGCCCTCCTCGGTGCGGACCGGGATGTTCTGGAGGTTCGGGTCCTGGGAGGAGAGGCGGCCGGTGGCGGCGACCATCTGGTTGAAGGTGGTGTGGATGCGGCCCTGCGGCGAGACGGTCTTGAGCAGGCCCTCGACGGTGGTGCGCAGCTTGGCCTGGTCGCGGTGGCGGAGCAGGATGACCGGCAGTTCGTTGTCGGTCTGGGTGGCGAGCCAGGTGAGGGCGTCGGCGTCGGTGGTGTAGCCGGTCTTGATCTTCTTGGTCTTGGGCAGGCCGAGGTCTCCGAACAGGATCTCCTGGAGCTGCTTGGGCGAGCCGAGGTTGAACTCGCGGCCGGCGGCGGCGTGCGCCTCCTCGACGCAGCGCTGGATCTCGGCGGCGAACTGCGCCTCCAGGCCCTGCAGCCAGGCGCGGTCGGCGGCGATGCCGTAGCGCTCCATGCGGGCGAGCAGCGCGGCGATGGGCAGTTCCATGTCGTGGAACAGCTTGTCGGCGCCGACTTCGGCGAGCCGGGTGTCGAAGAGTTCGGCGAGGTCGTGGACGGCGCGGGCCTGGGTCATCAGGGCCTGGGCGCCGGCCGTCGGGTCGGGTTCGTCGGCGTCGAAGGTGAGTTGGCCGGTCTCGGCCTGCGCGGCGGCGGGGGCGAGGGAGCGGGCCAGGTACTCCTCGGCGAGGACGTCGAGGGTGAAGGTGCGGCGGCCGGGCTTCTCCAGGTAGGCGGCGAGCGCGGTGTCGGCGCTGACGCCGGCGAACTGCCAGCCCTGTTCGGCGAAGGCGCGCATCACCTGCTTGGCGATGTGCAGGGCCTTGGGGCGCGCGGGGTCGGCGAGCCAGGCGGTGAAGGCGCGGTCGTCGTCCTCCTCCAGCGCGGCGGGGTCGAACCAGGCGGCGGCGCTCGCGGTGGCGAGGGCGACCTGCTGGACCCGGCCGCTGCCGAGCGCCCACTCGTAGTCGGCGGCGAGCGCGGTGCGTTCGCCGCCGGCGGTGTGCTCCTCCAGCCAGGCGGTGAGCGCGCCGGGGACGGTGAGCAGGTCGCCCTCGACGGCGGGGCCGGTGGGCATCTCGGCGGCGGCGGTCTCGGCGCCGGCCGGGTCGATGCCGGCCACCCGGTCGCGGAAGTTGGGGTTGCGGAACTCCAGCGCCTCCATCAGCCGGGCGATTTCCTCCCGGTCGAACGGCGTGCGCTCCAACTCCGGCACGCCGAGCGGGAGTTCGACGTCCCGGACGAGTTCGGTGAGGATCCGGTTGCGCTTGACCGAGTCGAGGTGCTCGCGCAGCTTCTCGCCGATCTTGCCCTTGACCTCGTCGGCCCGGTTGATCAACTCCTCGAAGGAGCCGAACTGGTTGACCCACTTCGCGGCGGTCTTCTCGCCGACGCCGGGGATGCCGGGCAGGTTGTCGGACGGGTCTCCGCGCAGCGCGGCGAGGTCGGGGTACTGGTCGGGCCGCACGCCGTACTTCTCGGCGACCGCCTCGGGCGTGTAGCGCTTCATCTCCGAGACGCCCTTGGTCGGGTAGAGCACGGTGACGTGCTCGTTGACCAGTTGCAGCGAATCCCGGTCTCCGGTGACGACGAGGACCTCGAAGCCCTCGGCCGCGGCGGCGGTGGCGAGGGTGGCGATGATGTCGTCGGCCTCGAAGCCCTCGGCGGTGATCCGGGGGATCCGCATGGCGTCGAGGAGTTCGCCGATCAGCGGGATCTGGCTGCGGAACTCGTCGGGCGTCTTGGCGCGGTTGGCCTTGTAGTCGGGGAACTCGGCGGCGCGGAAGGTCTGCCGGGAGAGGTCGAAGGCGACCGCGAGGTGCGTGGGCGCTTCGTCCCGGACGGTGTTGACCAGCATCGAGGTGAACCCGTAGACCGCGTTGGTGTGCTGGCCGGTGGTGGTGGAGAAGTTCTCCACCGGCAGGGCGAAGAAGGCCCGGTAGGCCATCGAATGCCCGTCCAGCAGCATCAGCCGGGGCCGCTTGGCCGCACTCTTGCTCGCACCCTGTGTCGCCACGTCACGTCCTGTTCCTGCCGGATTGCACTGCCGTCCCCGATCCTATGGCCCGGGGACGACATCTCCGGGTGCGGCGCGGAGCACCTCCCTACCGACGGGTAGACAGTCGTACGATCGACCCGCCCCACCATGTGAACCCCGAACAGGAGCACCATGACCGACGCGGCGCCCGTACTGAAAGTGCCCCAGGACGTGCTGGACCACTTCGCCAAGCTGGGGGTGAATCCGGAGACCTTCTCGGGCGGCCACCTGGGCGAGAAGCTGGGCATCGCCATCGTCGAGGCCTCCGCGGACCGGGTGGTGGGCACCATGCCGGTGGAGGGCAACCAGCAGCCGTACGGGCTGCTGCACGGCGGGGCGTCGGCCGCGCTGGCGGAGACGCTGGGCTCGATCGGCGCGATGCTGCACGCCGGCCCGGGCCGCTACGCGGTGGGCGTGGACCTGAACGCCACCCACCACCGCTCGGCGACCTCCGGCCTGGTGACGGGCGTGGCCACGGCGGTGTTCAAGGGACGCACCGCGGCAACCTACGAGATCGCGGTGACGGACGACACCGGGCGCCGGATCACCAGCTGCCGGCTGACCTGCATGCTGCGCGACCTGTAGCGCTCCGCGAGGGCCCCGGAATCCCTCAACTCCCCACGCGCCCCCTGGGTTTGGCCGATCCCCGACAGGGGCACCCTCGGCTGGACGAGGGGGCGCCGCCATGTCCGCAGAACCGCCGGGCGGGCCAGGGGGATTCCTCGGCCCGGTGGAGCCGGGCGAGGGCACCTGGACGCAACTGAGGCCGCACGCCGAGGATCCGCCGCGCCTGCTGAGCCGGCGGGTGAAGGCGCTGCTGCTGCTCGTCCTGCTGGCGCTGGCCCTGCTGCTGACGGTCCGTCACGCGCTGGACCGCACCGAGGCCGCGGCCAACTCCCCTCCGCCGCAGGCGCTTTCCCCCTTTCCTTCGCAGTCCACCCGGTTCGGCTACGGCGGCCCGCTGCCGATCGACCAGGACTCCTTCGCGCTGTCGCTGACGGTGTACAACTCCGGCCCGGTCCCGGTGGACGTCCTGGGGGTGGGCCAGGGGTACCGCGGCCTGCTGGTGGTGGTGTCGGGCTGGCTGCCGCAGACGGTGCCGCCGGGCCGGAGCGTCTCGCTGCGGGTCGGCCTGCGGGTGACGGACTGCTCGGCGGCCCCGGCGGACGCCGCCCAGCCCTCGCTCGATGTCACGCTGCGTAACTCGCGCGCCCTGGAGACGGTGAGCCAGATCCTGGGCGACGGGTACGCCCACGACCTGTCCAAGGCCCTGCACACCATCTGCGACGGACCCGATAATCGGACGCCGACGACCAGCTCGACCGCACCGGACAAACCTGTCCGCTGAGCGGAAATGTCAAGCGTGACCAGGGAGTTGAGAACCTCAAGCATTCCTCTCACCCGGTGGCCGCCGGAATCGGCGGCTCCACCTGGGGTTTTTCGACCAAGCTCTGAGATCAACTTCCGGCGTGGTCATAACAAGAGAATCACAGCCTCTCTCGCCCCTCTGCCCCAGCCGCCGCACCCGGTCTAGAGTCACGCCCAGTCACCGCCTGTCCGATTTTCGGGCTCGGTCGACGCGTTCCGGCACCGCCAGCCCTGTGCGCGTGTCTTCCAGTGCAGAAGGAGACCCGAGTCGTGCGAAAGAGCTCACTTCTTGTCGTGACCATTGCAGTTACCGGAGCGCTCACCCTGTCGGCCTGCGGCTCGCGCGGTGGCAAGGCCGGCGGGGAGAACGCCGGCGGCACCACCAAGGTGGTCATCGGTGTGGACGCCCCGCTCAGCGGCAAGCTGTCCGCCCTGGGCCTGGGCATCAAGAACTCCGCGGACCTGGCCACCAAGAAGGCCAACAAGGACAACCTGGTCCCGGGCGTCACCTTCGCCATCGAGGCCAAGGACGACCAGGCCAACCCGAACTCCGGCGGCCAGAACGCCACCGCCCTGGTCGCCATGAAGGACGTCGTCGGCGTGGTCGGCCCGCTGAACTCCAGCGTGTCGATCACCATGCAGAAGATCTTCAACGACGGCAAGCTGACCCAGGTCTCCCCCGCCAACACCACCCCCGACCTGTCCCTCGGCCCGCAGTGGGCCAGCGGCAAGTACGACCGCCAGTACGCCACGTACTTCCGCACCGCCACCACCGACATCGTGCAGGGCCGGTTCGCCGCCCAGTACCTGTACAACGACGCGAAGAAGACCAAGGTCTTCGTCCTCGACGACAAGAAGACCTACGGCGCGGGCCTGGCCGCCATCTTCCAGGAGGAGTTCAAGCGGCTCGGCGGCACCGTGGTCGGCTCCGACCACGTCAGCCCGGACGACAAGGACTTCTCCGCGGTCGCCACCAAGGTCGCCTCCTCCGGCGCCGAGGCGGTCTACTACGGCGGCGAGTACCCGGAGGGCGGCCCGCTCTCCGACCAGATCAAGAAGGCCGGCGCGAAGATCCCGATCATGGGCGGCGACGGCCTGGTCGACGCCGAGTTCGTCAAGCTCTCCAACAACAACAGCGAGGGCGACCTGGCCACCTCGGTCGGCGTCCCGGTGGACAAGCTGGACTCCGCCAAGGCCTACGTCTCCGACTACGCGGCGGCCGGCTACAAGGACGGGTACTCCGTCTACGGCGGCTACTCCTACGACGCCGCCTGGTCGATCATCGAGGCCGTCAAGGCCGCCGTCGAGCACAACGGCGGCAAGGTGCCGAGCGACCTGCGCGCCAAGGTGCTGGCCGAGATGTCCAAGGTGAACTTCTCCGGCGTCACCGGCCAGGTCTCCTTCGACCAGTACGGCGACACCACCAACAAGCAGCTCACCGTCTACACCGTCAAGGGCCCCGACTGGTCGGCGGTCAAGAGCGGCACCTACAACGGCTGACCTCTCCCTGCACCGGCCGCAGTCCGGCGGGGGGCGCCACAAGTGCCCCCCGCCTCCTCATACCCCCCTATCCTCGGAGGCCCGCGGTGCACGAACTGCCGCAAAATCTGGCCAACGGGCTGATGCTCGGCCTGATGTACGGCCTGATCGCCATCGGGTACACGATGGTCTACGGCATCGTCCAACTCATCAACTTCGCCCACGGCGAGATCTTCATGATCGGCGGCTTCGGGGCACTGACCGCCTTCGCCGCGCTGCCCTCCGGCACCTCGCTCTGGCTGGCGCTGCCGGTCATGCTGCTGGGCGGCGTGATCGCCTCCGTCCTCACCGCCACCGCCGCCGAGCGCTTCGCGTACCGCCCGCTGCGCGGCGCGCCCCGGCTGGCCCCGCTGATCACCGCGATCGGCCTGTCCATCGCCCTCCAGCAGGTGGTCTGGGCGTTCTACCCGGGCGCCAAGAAGGCCCTCACCTTCCCGCAGTTCCAGGGCGACCCGATCGGCCTGGGCTCGTTCCACCTGCAGCGCAACGACCTGTTCCTGCTGGCCGCCGCACCGCTGTGCATGCTGGTGCTGGCCTCCTTCGTGCGCTTCACTCGCACCGGCCGGGCCATGCAGGCCACCGCGCAGGACCCGGACACCGCGAAGCTGATGGGCATCAACACCGACCGGATCATCGTGATCGCCTTCGCGGTCGGCGCGGCCTTCGCCGCCGTCGCGGCCGTGGCGCACGGACTGCGCTACGGGCAGGTCGACTTCATGATGGGCTTCCTGGCCGGCCTGAAGGCCTTCACCGCCGCCGTGCTCGGCGGCATCGGCAACATCTACGGAGCGATGCTCGGCGGACTGGTCCTCGGTATCGCCGAATCCCTCGCCACCGCGTACATCCAGAACGTCCCCGGCATGCACCAGCTCGGCGGCGGCGCCTGGGCCAACGTCTGGGCGTTCGTCCTGCTGATCGTCGTGCTGCTGGTCAGGCCGCAGGGCCTGCTCGGCGAGCGCGTAGCGGATCGGGCGTGACCACCATGACTGCAACCACCCACGAGACCAAGCCCGTTCTGGCCCTTCCCGGCGCCGCCGCACTGGTCGCGACGGTGGCCGGCGGGGCCCTGGCCGCCGCTTCCGCGGCGATGTCCTGGACCTGGACCGCCGCCTTCCCCGGCGACCTCACCTACTACGGTTCCCCGGCCGGCCTGCAGTGGCTGGCGCTGGCCGGCGGCCTGCTGACCGTGCTGCTGGCACTGGCCGCCCGCGGGCTGCCCGGACTGCGCTGGCTCAGCCCGTCCGGCAGCAACAACGGCGTGCTGTTCGCCGCCCTCGGCACCCTGGCGGTGTGCTGGTACTCGGTGATCGCGATCGCCGTCCAGCTCGACGGCCTGGTCAACCTCGACCCGGGCGGCTGGGTCGCCGCGGTCGGCTCGCTGCTCGCCGTGGCCGGCGCGCTCGGTCTGCCGCTGGACCGCCGCCGCACCGTCAAGCAGCCCGCCGTGGCCTGGTGGTGGTACCTGGTGGCGGCCGTCGCCGCGGTGCTGCGCTTCGGCCTCGACGCGGGCTGGGCACTGAACGCCGTGCCGCGCGGAATCCGGCCGATCTTCACCGAGAACCTGTGGTTCTTCGTCGCGGTGCCCGCCGTGATCCTCGGCTTCCGGCTCTGGCTGCTGCTGGACGCCTGGCTGCGGATCGGCCGGATCGAGCGCCCGCTGCCGCCCGCCCGCGCGCTGCCGTCCTGGGCGGAGATCCTGGTGATCACCGCCGTGTTCGCGACCGGCCTGGCCGTGGTCGAGTTCGGCATCTCCGCCGAGTACGGCGAGCTGTTCATCGGCTTCCTGCTGCTGACCGTGTTCGGCACCGCCGCGCTGCTGGCCACCGGAGCGGTCGCCCGGCTGCGCGAACTGACCGTCCGGCACCGGGCGGTGACCACCGGGGCGGCGTTCGCCGCGGCAGGCGCGTTCCCGTTCACCCAGAGCAACGAGACCTACGTGCTGATCGGCGCGAACATCCTGATCTTCGCGACGGTGGCGCTCGGCCTGAACGTGGTGGTCGGCCTGGCCGGCCTGCTGGACCTCGGCTACGTGGCCTTCCTCGGCGTCGGCGCCTACGCGGCCGCGCTGGTCTCCGGCTCGCCGTACTCGGTGTTCCAGGTGCACGTGCCGTTCCCGGTCGCGGTGCTGATCGGCGCGCTGGCCGCGCTGGTGTTCGGCGTGGTGATCGGCGCCCCGACGCTGCGGCTGCGCGGCGACTACCTGGCGATCGTCACGCTCGGCTTCGGTGAGATCTTCCGGATCGCCATGAACAACCTGGACGGCAAGTCCGGCCCGAAGCTGACCAACGGCCCGAACGGCATCCCGGCGATCCCGGACGTCAACCTGTTCGGCTTCGACTTCGGGCAGCCGCACGACTTCGGCTTCGTGCAGCTCGGCAAGTTCGGCAACTACCTGCTGCTGATGCTGGTGGTCACCGCAATCGTGGTGCTGGTCTTCGGCCGGGTCGCCAACTCCCGGATCGGACGCGCCTGGGTGGCGATCCGCGAGGACGAGACGGCGGCCGAGGCGATGGGCATCAACGGCTTCCGGGTGAAGCTGATCGCCTTCGCGCTGGGCGCCACCCTGGCCGGCCTGGCCGGCGCGGTGCAGGCGCACGTGTCCGGCGCGGTCTCCCCCGACCAGTACCAGTTCGCCGGGCCGGTCCCGCCGAACTCGGCGTTCCTGCTGGCCGCGGTGATCCTCGGCGGCATGGGCACCATCTCCGGACCGCTGGTGGGCGCGGCCCTGCTGTTCCTGATCCCGGCGAAGCTCCAGTTCCTGCAGTCCTACCAGCTGTTGGCGTTCGGCATCGCGCTGATCCTGCTGATGCGCTTCCGCCCGGAGGGCCTGATCCCCAACCGGCGGCAGCAGTTGGAGTTCCACGAGGCCGAACTGCCCGCGCAGGGCGGCTCGCCGGACGACGCACTCTCGAAGGCAGGGGCGTGAGCACCATGACCACCGACACCGCGCCCGCACCGCTCGCCGCACCCGTCCTGGAAGCCTCCGGCGTGGTGATGCGCTTCGGCGGCCTGACCGCCGTCAACGAGGTGGACCTGACCGTCCGGCAGGGCGAGATCGTCGGTCTGATCGGCCCGAACGGCGCCGGCAAGACCACCTTCTTCAACTGCCTGACCGGGCTGTACGTCCCCACCGAGGGCACCGTCACCTTCAAGGGCCGGGTGCTGCCGCCCAAGCCGCACCTGGTCACCGAGGCCGGCATCGCCCGGACCTTCCAGAACATCCGGCTGTTCTCCAACATGACGGTGCTGGAGAACGTCCTGGTGGGCCGGCACACCCGCACCAAGGAGGGCCTGTTCTCGGCGATCCTGCGCGGGCCCGGCTACCGGCGGGCCGAGCGCGAGAGCCGCGAACGGGCCATGGAGCTGCTGGAGTTCTGCGGCCTGGCCGCGAAGTCCGAGCACCTGGCCCGCAACCTGCCCTACGGCGAGCAGCGCAAGCTGGAGATCGCCCGGGCGCTGGCCTCCGAGCCCGGCCTGCTGCTGCTCGACGAGCCGACCGCCGGCATGAACCCGCAGGAGACCCGGGCCGCCGAGGAGCTGGTGTTCGCGATCCGCGACCTCGGGATCGCGGTGCTGGTGATCGAGCACGACATGAAGTTCATCTTCAACCTGTGCGACCGCACCGCGGTGCTGGTGCAGGGCCGGAAGATCGTCGAGGGCGACCGGGAGACCGTCCAGAACGACGAGCGGGTGGTCAGCGCCTACCTCGGCACCCCGCTCGAAGACACCACCGCAACGGAGGCCGACCAGTGACCGCTCTGCTGGAGGTCGAGGACCTTCGCGTCGCCTACGGCAAGATCGAGGCCGTCAAGGGCATCAGCTTCACCGTCGAACAGGGGCAGGTCACCACCCTGATCGGCACCAACGGCGCGGGCAAGACCACCACCTTGCGCACGCTGTCCGGCCTGCTCCGGCCGACCGCCGGCCGGATCCTGTTCGAGGGCGAGCCGATCGACGCGGTGCCCGCGCACCGGATCGTCGCGCTGGGCCTGGCCCACTCCCCCGAGGGCCGGCACATCTTCCCCCGGATGACCATCGAGGAGAACCTGCTGCTGGGCGCGTTCCTGCGCCGCGACCAGGCGGGCATCGCCCGGGACGTGGAGCGGGCCTGCACGCTGTTCCCGATCCTCGGCGAACGCCGCAGGCAGGCCGCGGGCACCCTCTCCGGCGGCGAGCAGCAGATGCTGGCGATGGGGCGGGCGCTGATGTCCAACCCGAAGCTGCTGATGCTGGACGAGCCCTCGATGGGGCTGTCGCCGCTGATGATGCAGAAGATCATGGCGACCATCGTGGAACTGCGCGCCTCCGGCACCACCATCCTGCTGGTGGAGCAGAACGCGCAGGCCGCGCTCTCGCTCTCGGAGCGCGCGTACGTGATGACCACCGGCGAGATCACCCTCTCCGGCACCGGCGAGGAGCTGCTCCGCGACGACACGGTGCGCCGCGCCTACCTGGGCGAGGACTGACCGGCCGGCGCGCCGGCGCCCGCCGCCGTCGGAGGTCC
>NZ_JBSGDD010000118.1:0-18280 GCF_053602195.1 Kitasatospora sp. NPDC004531
CAAGGGATTGGCCGCCCCGGGACCGTCCACACGAACCGCGTGTCCGGTGCTCCCTGCCGAGCGACCAGTGAACACTACGCCGGATCCGCCCCAGGTGCAAACACCTCCGCGGATCAATCCTCCGCCACCCGATGCCGGCCGCTCTTGAGCGATCGCTCAAACCTCTGCCATGATGGCCGCGCCAAGCATTGAGCGATCGCTCAAATCTGCGGAGGGGGGACGTCATGCCTGCTCAGAGGCAGCACCGGGCCAGGCCGATCTACGTCGAGCTGTCGATCCGGACGGACCTGGGGAAGCTCTGGGAGCTGACCCAGCAGCCGTGGCACCACCAGCGCTGGGACGCCCGGTTCAGCCGGATCGACTATCTGGCGCTGCCGAGCCGACGACCGGCGACTGGGTCGGCGGCGGAACCGCCGGCACCGATCGGCTTCCGGTACCGGTTGGGGCTCGGCCGCCGGCCGGCGCTGACGGGGACCGGGACAACCACGGCGGAACGTTGGCGGGCGGACGGCCAGCGGGTGAGTGCGCTGCGGTTCGCGGCCGACTCGGGCTGGTCGCCGTTGCAGGAAGGGGCGGGGTACTGGCGCTACCTGCCCAGCCGCCCGGAAGACGCGGACCGGGTCACCTTCATCACGGGCTACGACTACCGCACCTGGTCCTGGCCGGGCGGCGCGCAGCTGGACCGGCATGTAGTGCGGCCGCTGGTGGGCTGGTTGACGGCGTGGTCGTTCGACCGGTTGCGGCTGTGGGCCGAGCACGGGATCTCGCCGGAGCGGGCGCTGTGGCACGGCCTGGCGGAGGTCGCGGTCCGGGCGGGTGCTGCGGCGCTGGCGGGGGTGGTGGACGCGGCGGTCACGGGGCGGCCGGTCGCGGGCGTGCTCACGGCGGGCGTCGTACTGGGGGCCTCGGTGCTCGTCCCGCCTTCCCGGCTCACGCCTGCCGCCCGCCGCTGCCGCCGTCGCCCGCGACCGGACGCTCGCGGCCGCGCCGCCGCCCGCCCGCCGCGCCTGCTCTGCACGCTCGCCGCACCGACCGGCCCCAGCGCCGTCGCCGGCCCCAGCACCGTCGCCGACCAGAGCACCGCTGTCCACCAGCGCACCGTCCCCGCCACGAACCCACAACGAGCCCTGGAGCACCAGCGATGACCGTCACCGCCCCCACAAACCCGCCCCACTCCCCCGCCACCCCCGCGCCCGCGCCCGCCCGCTCGATCTTCCACGCGGCGCTCGGCCCGGACTTCGACCGCCTGCACCCGCAGCTCCAGCGCCGCTTCGGTTTCTCCAGCGCCGACGGCATCGCCTGTCTCGGCACCGGCCGGATGGAGCGGGTGGTGCGCGGTTCACGGCTGTTGGCCCCGCTGCTGAGCGTGGGGGCGCGCCGCAATGTGCTGTTTCCGGAGCACGGCCGGAACATCCCGTTCACCATCGCCAATTACGCGTACCGGGACGGTTTCGGCCGGGAGACGGTGACGTTCGTGCGGACGTTCCAGTTCACCCGGCCCCGGCGGTTCGACGCGACGATGGTGGCGGCGCCGGGGCGGCCGGGGACGGTGGTCGACTACTTGGGGACGCACCAGGATCTGGCGGTCGACCTGCGGCTGGGGGTCTCGGCCCGCGGCGGGTTGTCGATCTCCTCGGGGGCGTACCGCTTGGCGCCGCTGATCGGCGCGCCGATGGTGCCCGAGCTGTTGACGGGACAGGCGGAGTTGTTCGAGTGGTTCGACGAGGACGCGGGCCGGTTCCGGATCCGGGTGCGGGTGAGCAATCCGCTGGTGGGGCTGGTGCTGGGGTACCAGGGCTGGTTCACGGCGGAGTATCCGCGGGTGGGGCCGGAGGGGATCCCGCGTCACGTCCGCCCGGTGCGCGAGCGTTCCCGGATGTAGGGGTGGGCGGGGACGGGGGTCGGCGGGTGGCGGCTACGCTGCGGCGCATGGGCGACACACGTGAGCGGTTGATGGATGCGGCGATCAGTGCGCTCAAGCGGCAGGGGATCTCGGGGGTGTCGGCGCGGAGCATCGCCGGCGAGATCGGGGCCAATCAGGCGCTGGTGTTCTACCACTTCAAGACGGTGGAGGGGCTGCTCGCGGCGGCGGCGCTGCGCGAGACGGGGCTGCGGCTGGAGCGGTACCGGGAGCGGTTCGCCCAGGTGGGTTCGCTGCGCGAGCTGTTGACGGTGGGCCACGAGCTGCACGCCCGGGAGCGGGAGGACGGGAACGTCGCGCTGCTGGGCCAGTTCCTGGCGGGGGCGACGGGCTATCCGCAGCTGGCGGAGGTGTCGGGCGAGGCGCTGCGGTTGTGGACGGTGGAGATCGAGGCCGTCCTGACCCGGTTGTTCGCCGGGCATCCGCTGGCGGAGTTCCTCGACCTGACGGGGTTGGCGCAGGCGGTGACGGCCGGGTTCGTCGGGTTGGAGCTGTACGACGGGGTGGATCCTGCGGGCGCGGCGGGGGCGTTCGGGGCGCTGGACCAGCTGGGGGTGCTGGTCGAGGTGGTGGACGGGCTGGGCCCGGTGGTGTCGCGGGCGGTCCGGGCGACGGTGCGCCGGCAGGTGAAGAACAGCAGCACGCGGTAGCGGAACGGCCGGCCCCTGGCAGGGGCCGGCCGTTCGCCTCGCACCGCGCGCGGTCTCAGCTGTTGGTGGGGAAGCCGAGGTTGATGCCGCCGTGCGACGGGTCGAGCCAGCGCTGGGTGACGGCCTTGCCGCGGGTGAAGAACTGGACGCCGTCGGCGCCGTAGGCGTGGCTGTCGCCGAACAGCGAGGCCTTCCAGCCGCCGAAGGAGTAGTAGGCGACGGGGACGGGGATCGGCACGTTGATGCCGACCATGCCGACCTCGACCTCGTTCTGGAAGCGCCGGGCCGCGCCGCCGTCGTTGGTGAAGATGGCGGTGCCGTTGCCGTACGGGTTGTTGTTGATCAGTTCGAGGCCCTCGTCGTAGGAGGGGACGCGGACGATCGACAGGATCGGGCCGAAGATCTCGTCGTTGTAGACGGACATGCCGGGCTTGACGTGGTCGAACAGGGTCGGGCCGAGCCAGAAGCCGTCGGTGGTGGGGGCGCCGGAGGCGTCCTCGGCGGCGATGGCGTGCTTGCGGCCGTCGACGGCGAGCTCGGCGCCGTCGGCCACGCCGGACTCGACGTAGGAGGTGACCTTGTCGCGGTGCTGGCCGGTGACCAGCGGGCCCATCTCGGAGTCGCCGTTGCAGCCGGGGCCGACCTTGAGGGTGGCCATCCGCTCCTTGATCTTGGCGACCAGCTCGTCGCCGATCGGGTCGACGGCGACCAGCACGGAGACGGCCATGCAGCGCTCGCCGGCCGCGCCGAAGCCGGCATTGATGGCGGCGTCGGCGGCCAGGTCGAGGTCGGCGTCGGGCAGCACCAGCATGTGGTTCTTGGCGCCGCCGAGGGCCTGCACGCGCTTGCCGTAGCGGGTGCCGGTCTCGTACACGTAGCGGGCAATGGGGGTGGAGCCGACGAAGGAGACCGACTTGACGTCGGGGTGCTCCAGCAGGCGGTCGACCGCGACCTTGTCGCCGTGGACGACGTTGAAGACGCCGTCGGGGAGACCGGCCTCCTTCCACAGCTCGGCGAGGAAGTTGGCGGCGGACGGGTCCTTCTCGGAGGGCTTGAGGACGACGGTGTTGCCGGCCGCGATGGCGATCGGGAAGAACCACATCGGCACCATGGCCGGGAAGTTGAACGGCGAGATGATGGCGACCGGGCCGAGCGGCTGGCGGATCGAGTAGACGTCGACGCCGGTGGAGGCCTGCTCGGTGAAGCCGCCCTTGAGCAGCTGCGGGATGCCGCAGGCGTACTCGACGACCTCCTGGCCGCGGGCGAGCTCGCCGAGGGCGTCGGAGTGCACCTTGCCGTGCTCGGAGACGATGATCGCGGCGAGTTCGTCCTTGCGGGCGTTGAACAGCTCGCGGAAGTTGAACAGCACCTGGGTGCGCCTGGCGATGGACGCCTTGCGCCAGGAGGTGAAGGCCTGGGCGGCGGCGGCGACCGCCTGGTCGACCTCGGCGATCTCAGCGAAGTCGACCTGGCCGGTGACCTGGCCGGTGGCCGGGTCGTGGATGTCGCCGCGGCGGGGCGCGGTTCCGGCGGTGGCGACGGACTGGCCGCCGATCCAGTGCGTGATGTGCTTGCTCAAGGGTCTCTGCCTCCGATGTCCACGGATGTCCCGCGCTCGTTCTCCAGTCTGCGCGGCAGCCGTGGCCCGCTCAACGAGCACCCTGACGGGGAAGCGCGATTCACCCTTACAGGTCGTCGGGAGTGTCCTCGGCGTCGAGGTGGTCGAGGTACGGGTCGTGCAGCCCGTCGGCGAGTTCGGTGGTCTCCAGCAGGTCGAGCCTCAGGTCCTGCGCCCAGCTCTCGGCCCACTGCCGGACGTCGTCGGCGCCGGACGGCAGCGGCGCGGCGGCGCTCTCCAGCCGCTCGGCGAGCACGCCGGCGGTGAACTCCTCGTCGAACGCGCCCGCCAGCGCCAGGAGTCGGCCTTCGCGCAGCCGGGCGGTGAGGGCGTGCACGGTGAACAGGTCGGCGGGCAGGGCGCGTTCGCACAGGGCGAGCACGGCGAGCGCGGCGGCGTCCTCCAGTGCGGCGACCGGGACGGGGGCGTCCTCCAGCAGCACCGGCGGGTGGGTGAGTGGCTCCCGGCGCAGTTCGACACGGATCGTGAATTCACCTTCCCCGACGGTGAGTTGACGGCGGCGGGCGGTTCCGGGCGGGCCTTCGGCGCGGTGGCCGGCGGCGCGCAGGGTCTCGGCGAGCCCGGCGGCGAGGTCGGCCAGCGGCGGGCCGTCGGCGCAGACCAGCACCAGGTCGGCGCCGCGCAGCCGGACGGGCAGGCCGTGCAGGCGCAGTGCGTCGGCGCCGGCCAGCGCGAGCCCGTGCCGCAGGCAGTACGGCTGGGCGTCGGTGAGCAGCCGGGTGCGGTCGGGGTGCGGGTCGCGGGCGGGCGGCCCGGGGTCGGCGGTGCGGGTGTCCATGGGGACAGTCTGTGCCGTTCAGCGCGGGCAGCGCAGGTGGGCGGCGGCGTCGTGCAGGGCGAGTTCGAGGGCGGCGGGGTCGACCAGCCGTCCGGTGCGGTGCGGCGGGATCAGCCAGCCGGCCCGGTCGGGGTGCGGGACGGCGACCCAGGTGCCGTCGCCGGAGCGCCGGATGCCGGTGCCGACCCACCGCTCGGCGGTGCCCACGGGGACGAGGAAGCCGACGGTGTCGCCGGCCGGGTCCTCCAGGACGGGCCCGCCGCCGGGCCGGTCGAGCAGCGCGGCGGCGGGCCGGCCGAGCGGGCCGGGCGCGTGCAGCACGTCCCAGCGGCGGCCGGCGGGGAGCAGGGCGAGGCCGGTGCGTTCCCAGGCGCGCCGGCAGTGGACGGGGTCGGGGGCGGCGTCGGCCAGCCAGTGCAGGGCGGTGGGGTGACGGGTGGTGCTCACGTGCGGTTCCTCTCCGGGCGACGGGCAACGGGCGGGGTGCCTGCTGCCGTCACCGGGGAGAGCGGGGCGGCGGCGTTCTCTTACACGGGTCGGAGCCGGGAGAAGCGCGCCGGGGGTGCAGCCGTCAGCGGTCGCCGAAGACGGTGCGGTGCCAGTCCTTGCGGGCGACCGCGGTGGTGTCGAACATGACGTGCTTGACCTGCGTGTACTCGTCCAGCGAGTACTGCGACATGTCCTTGCCGTAGCCGGACGCCTTGTACCCGCCGTGCGGCATCTCGCTGATGATCGGGATGTGGTCGTTGACCCAGACGCAGCCGGCGGCGATCTCCCGGGTGGCGCGCAGCGAGCGGTGGATGTCGCGGGTCCAGGCGGAGGCGGCGAGGCCGTAGGGGGTGTCGTTGGCGAGCCGCAGGCCCTCCTCGTCGCGGTCGAAGGGGAGCACGACGAGCACGGGGCCGAAGATCTCGCCCTGGACGACCTCGCTGTCCTGGGCGGCGCCGGTGATCAGGGTCGGGCGGTAGTACGCGCCGAGCGACAGGTCGTGTCCGTCGTGGCCCTTGCCCTCCGCGGGGCCGCCGGTGACGACGGTGGCGTAGGAGCGGGCGCGTTCGACGAAGCCGGCCACTCGGTCGCGGTGGGTGAAGGAGACCAGCGGGCCCATGTCGGTCTGCGGGTTCATCGGGTCGCCGAGGCGGATCGCGGCGTACAGCTCGGCGACGCCGGCCACGAAGGCGTCGTACAGCGGGCGCTGGACGTAGGCGCGGGTCGCGGCGGTGCAGTCCTGGCCGCTGTTGATCAGCGAGGCGGCGACGGCGCCGTGCACGGCGGCGTCCAGGTCGGCGTCGTCGAAGACCACGAACGGGGCCTTGCCGCCGAGTTCGAGGTGGGTGCGCTTGACGGTGGCGGTGGCGATCTCGGCGACCCGCTTGCCGACGGCGGTGGAGCCGGTGAAGGACACCATGGCGACGTCGGGGTGGCCGATCAGGTGCTCGCCGGCGGTGCGTCCGGCGCCGGTGACGACGTTGACGACGCCGTCGGGGATGCCGGCGTCGGTGCAGGCCTGGGCGAACATCAGCGAGGTGAGCGGGGTGAGCTCGGCGGGCTTGAGGACGATGGTGTTGCCGGCGGCGATGGCCGGGAGGACCTTCCAGGCGGCCATCTGCAGCGGGTAGTTCCACGGCGCGATGCTGCCGACCACGCCGATCGCCTCGCGGCGGACGTACGAGGTGTGGTCGCCGCTGTACTCGCCGGCGGCCTTGCCTTCGAGGTTGCGGGCGGCGCCGGCGAAGAACGCGGTGTTGTCGATGGTGCCGGGGACGTCGAACTCGGTGGACAGCTTGATCGGCTTGCCGGTCTGCGCGGTCTCCACCCGGGCGAACTGCCCGGCCCGCTCGCCGAGGATCCCGGCCAGCCGGTTCAGCGCCTCGGAGCGGGCGCCGGGGGTGGCGCCGGACCACTCGGGCAGCGCGGCCCGGGCGGCGGCCACGGCCGCGTCGACGTCGGCGGCGGTGGCGAGCTCGACCTGCTGGACGGTGCTGCCGTCGGCGGGGTTGACCACGTCGAACGGTTCGCCGCCGGAGCCCCGGGTCAGCCGGCCCGCGAGGTACTGCGCGCCGTCATTGAAGCTGGTCAGGTCCATGAGTTGCCTCCATTGCCTACTCGACCCGGCCGACGATGCCTCGGTTCGGGTGCCCGGGGCAAGGGTCACTCAGCAAGGCCCGCGAGGGGAGGCCTTACAGGCTGCAAGGCTTCACCGGGGCTGACAGTGCGTCGCGGCGGGGCGTGATTCACTTGACACTCTGAGAACCCCTGGAGGTGTCCGCGATGCTGCCCACCGTCGCCCACGTACTCGATCTCGACGTGATGCGGCGCGGCCTGCCCCAGGTGGTGGCCGGCGCCTCCGCCCTGGAACGGCCGGTGCGCTGGGTGCACGTCAGCGAGCTGCCGGACCTCGCGGGGCTGCTGCGCGGCGGCGAGCTGGTGCTGTCCACCGGCATCGCGCTGCCCGAGGACCGCGAGGGCCTGGCCCGCTACGTGCGGGAGCTGGCCGAGGTCGGGGTGGCCGGGCTGGTGATCGAGTTCGGCCGGCGCTACTTCGACTCGCTGCCCCGGGCCCTGGTGGCGGCCGCCGAGCGGCACAACCTGCCGCTGGTGGCGCTGCGCCGCGAGCTGAAGTTCGTCGCCGTCACCGAGGCGGTGCACGCCCTGGTGGTGAACGCGCAGCTGGAGCAGCTGCGGGTGTCCGAGGCGGTGCACCAGGTCTTCAACGAGCTGGCCACCGAGGGCGCGGAACCCGCCGAGGTGGTCCGGCAGGTGGCCCGGATGGCGGGCGCGCCGGTGGTGCTGGAGAACCTGGCGCACCAGGTGCTGGCGCACGACACGGCCGGCCGTGGCGAGCACGAGCTGCTGGAGAACTGGGAGCACCGCTCACGCGGCGTCAACCCGCCCGGCCGCACCGGCTACGACCCGCGCTCGGGCTGGCTGGTGACCACGGTCGGCGCCCGCGGCCAGGACTGGGGCCGCCTGGTGCTGGTCGACGAGCCCGCGCCGCGCCCGCCGGACGTCCCGCACCCGCACGCGATGCTGCTGGAGCGCGGCGCGGCCACCCTCGCGCTGAACCGGCTGGTGGTGCGCGACCGCGAGTCGCTGGAGCGGCAGACCCACCGCACCCTGCTGTCCGGCATCCTCACCCACGCGCTCACCGTCTCCGAGGTGTCGCTGCGCGCCCAGGCCCTGGGCGTCCCACTGGAGGGCCGCCGCCTGGTCGGCGTGGTGCTGCGGCAGCGTCAGGGCCCGCTGCCCGCCGCGCTGGAGGCGCAGGCCCGGCTGCGCGACTTCACCGAACTCGCGGCCACCGCGATCCGCTCCGCCCGCCTGTCCGCGCTGGTCGGCGCGCTGGACGACGAGGGCGTCGGCGTGCTGGTCGCGCTCGGCTCCCAGCAGGACGAGCACACCTCCCTGGAGGCCTTCGCGGCGGCCCTGCGCCGGCTCTCCGCCGACGCCGGCCGGGACGGCGCGACCGCCGAGCCGGTGATAGCGGTCGGCTCCTCCGTCGGCTCGGTCCGCGACGCCCGCCGCACCCTGCTGGAAGCCACCCAGGTCGCCGACGCCGCCCTGCACGACGCCCCCGGCAGCCGCGCCGCCTACTACCGCCTCCCCGACGTCCGCCTGCGCGGCCTGCTCCACCTGCTCCGCGACGACGAACGCCTGCAGACCTACGTCGAACGCGAACTCGGCCCGCTCCTCGCCCACGACGCCGAGCACGGCGGCCAACTCGTCCACATGCTCCGCATCTACCTCGAACAGGGCCGCAACAAGTCCGCCGCCGCCGACGCCGCCCACCTCTCCCGCCCGTCCTTCTACGACCGCCTGCACAAGGTCGAACGCATCCTCGGCATCGACCTCGACCAGGTCGAGTCCTGCCTCTCGCTCCACGTCGCCCTGCTGGCCCTGGACGCGGTGCGCCGCTGACGCGGCGCCGTCGGCGCGGCGGTCAGTCGCCCTGCCTGGGCGGCGGGACCTGGCCGCGGAGCAGCGCTTCCAGGGCGTCGATGTCCCGCTGGTCGCTGATGCCGAGCGCCACCCGGGACCCGTCCGAGAAGTACGCCTCGACCCGGCTGGACCAGAAACCGTTCCGCGGCTCGATCCTGACGAGCTCGCCGCGCGGGGTCTCGCCGAACGGAAGGTACTCCTTGAGCAGTGCGGTGCCGAGCAGGATCCGGTGGTCGGTGAACACCAGCATGGCGCTGTGGTTCTCGTACCTCTCGGAGGCCCGCCCCCCGGTCAGCACCTGGATGGCGAACCGGCCGGCCAGGCTCTCCCAGCCTCCGGACAGGCCTCGGCCGCGGAAGATCCGCCGGAAGTTGCGGAAGAAGCCGCCGACGGCCTCCTCGACCGCCTCGGCGATCACGCCGGCCATGTCGAACAGGAACCCCAGCGTCCTGAACAGGCCGTCCCGCTCCTTGCGCCGGTAGCGGCGCGGCACTCGCCGGAGCAGGTCGCTGAGCCGGATGTCGACCAGGGCGTGCACCCGCTCGCCGGGTGCCAGGTGCGGGACCACCAGCGGCAGGTGGGAGCCGCCGCCGAGCGGACGCGGCTCGTACACCTGCGGCATCGCGGTGTACCGCTGCTGGTGGTGGCCCGCGCCGTCGTGGTACTGACCGCCTGTCACCCGAAGGCCTCCGTGATCCGCGTGCCGAATCCGGCACCCCCGTGCTGGTTCCCCTGCTCTCCAGCCAGCGGATCATCGTACTGATCGGTTCACCAAAAAGATCATGGAGCCCCGGGCAGAACCGCCCGAGGCCCCATGAGAGGACGTGCGAAGGATCGTCAGACGGTGTGCGCGTCCGCCAGGGTGAGCACCTCGTCCAGCACCGCGAGGCCGGTCTTGGCGTCCTCCTCGCTGATGTTGCAGGGCGGGACCACGTGGAGGCGGTTCATGTTGGTGAACGGCCACAGGCCGCGCTGCTTGCAGGCGGCGGCGAGCTGGGCGATCGGGGCGTTGTCGGCGCCGGCCGCGTTGTAGGGCACCAGCGGCTCGCGGGTCTCGCGGTTCTTGACCAGGTCGAGCGCCCAGAACACGCCGAGGCCGCGGACCTCGCCGATCGAGGGGTGGCGCTCCGCCAGTTCGCGCAGGCCGGGGCCGAGCACCGTCTCGCCGATGTGCTTGGCGTGCTCGACGATGCCCTCCTCCGCCATCGCGTTGATGGTGGCGACCGCGGAGGCGCAGGCCAGCGGGTGGCCGGAGTAGGTGAGGCCGCCGGGGAAGGCCCGCTGGGCGAAGGTCTCGGCGATCGCACCGGAGATCGCCACGCCGCCGAGCGGCAGGTAGCCGGAGTTGACGCCCTTGGCGAAGGTCAGCAGGTCGGGGGTGATGCCCCAGTGGTCGGCGGCGAACCATTCGCCGGTGCGGCCGAAGCCGGCCATCACCTCGTCGAGGATGAAGACGATCCCGTACTTGTCGCAGATCTCCCGGACGCCCGCCAGGTACCCGGCCGGCGGCACCAGGATGCCGGCGGTGCCGACCACGGTCTCCAGGATGATCGCGGCGACGGTGCCGGGGCCCTCGAACGCGATGGTCTGCTCCAGGTGCGCCAGCGCCCGCTCGCACTCCTGCGCCTCGTTCTCGGCGTGGAAGTTCGACCGGTACGCGTACGGGCCCCAGAAGTGCACGATGCCGGAGACGCCGGTCTCGTTCGCCCAGCGGCGCGGGTCGCCGGTCAGGGTGATCGCGTTGGCGGTGGCGCCGTGGTACGAGCGGTAGGTGGAGAGCACCTTGTGCCGGCCGGTGTGCAGCCGCGCCATCCGGATCGCGTTCTCGTTCGCCTCGGCGCCGCCGTTGGTGAAGAAGATCTTGTCCAGGTCGCCGGGGGTGCGCTCGGCGATCAGCCGGGCGGCCTCGCTGCGCGACTCCTCGGCGAAGCCGGGGGCGATGGTGCACAGCCGGGCGGCCTTCGCCTGGATCGCGGCGACCACCTTCGGGTGCTGGTGGCCGATGTTGGTGTTCACCAGCTGCGAGGAGAAGTCCAGGTAGCGGTTGCCGTCGTAGTCCCAGAAGTACGAGCCCTCGGCACCGGCCACCGCGAGGGGGTCGATCAGCGCCTGGGCGGACCACGAGTGGAAGACGTGCGCGCGGTCGGCGGCCTTGACGGCCTGCCCGGCGACCGAGTCAGCGGTGGGAGTACTCATGGGCCCAGCGTAGGGAGCGGCTCCCGGCCCGGGCAGCTTCATCGTGTCACGGGAGCTTTACGTCTCCCTGACAGGGTGAAAACCCAGGGGCGCGGGGAACTGCGCGCCCGACCACCCGCTCACGAAGAGCGACGATCGAAGGCTCAGTTCCCCGCGCCCCTGCTGCGTCCGCTACGCGACTCAGATCGCGGTCATGACGTGCTTGATCCGGGTGTAGTCCTCGAAGCCGTAGGAGGACAGGTCCTTGCCGTAGCCGGACTTCTTGAAGCCGCCGTGCGGCATCTCGGCGACCAGCGGGATGTGGGTGTTGATCCACACCGCGCCGAAGTCCAGGCGGCGGGACATCCGCATCGCGCGGGCGTGGTCCTTGGTCCACACCGAGGAGGCGAGGGCGAACTCGACGCCGTTCGCGTACTCGACGGCCTGCTCCTCGTCGGTGAACTTCTGCACGGTGATGACCGGGCCGAAGACCTCGTTCTGGATGATCTCGTCGTCCTGGTTCAGGCCGGAGACCACGGTCGGCGCGTAGAAGTAGCCGACCTCGCCGACCTGGTGACCGCCGGCCTCGACCTTGGCGTGCGCGGGCAGGCGCTCGATGAAGCCGCTGACCTGCTTCAGCTGGTTGGCGTTGTTCAGCGGGCCGTAGAGCACGTCCTCGTCGTCCACGCCACCGGTCTTGGTGTCCTTGGCGGCCTTGGCGAGCGCCTCGACGAACGCGTCGTGGATCGACTCGTGCACCAGCACGCGGGTGGCGGCGGTGCAGTCCTGGCCGGCGTTGAAGTAGCCGGCCACCGAGATGCCCTCGACGGCCTCGGCGATGTCGGCGTCCTCGAAGACCACGACCGGGGCCTTGCCGCCGAGCTCCAGGTGGACGCGCTTGACGTCCTTCGCGGCGGACTCGGCGACCTGCATGCCGGCCCGGACCGAGCCGGTGATGGAGGCCATCGCCGGGGTGCGGTGCTCGACCATCAGGCGGCCGGTCTCGCGGTCGCCGCAGATGACGTTGAAGATGCCGGCCGGCAGCTCCATCTCCTTGAGCACGCCGCCGATGATCTCGGCGAGCAGCACGGTGGAGGCGGGGGTGGTGTCCGACGGCTTGAGCACGACGGCGTTGCCGGCGGCGATCGCCGGGGCGAACTTCCAGACGGCCATCATCATCGGGTAGTTCCACGGCGCGACCTGCGCGCAGACGCCGACCGGCTCGCGGCGGACGATCGAGGTCATGCCGTCCATGTACTCGCCCGCGGCCTTGCCCTCCAGCAGGCGGGCGGCGCCGGCGAAGAAGCGCAGCTGGTCGACCATCGGGCCGATCTCCTCGGAGAGCGTCAGCGCGCGCGGCTTGCCGGTGTTGCGCACCTCGGCGTCGACGATCTCGTCGGCCCGGGCCTCGACCGCGTCGGCGATCTTGAGCAGCAGCTTCTGCCGGGTGGACGGGGTGGAGTCGCGCCAGATCGGGAAGGCGGCGGCAGCGGCGGCCATCGCGGCGTCCACGTCGGAGGCACCGGACAGCGGGGAGGTCGCGTACACCTCGCCCGTGGTCGGGTCGACGATGTCGAGCGTGCGGCCGTCCGCCGCGTCGACGAACTCACCGTTGATGTAGTTGCGCAGCGTGCGAAGCTCGCTCACGGGTCTCTCCTCGGTCTGGGCCTGCGTCGTTGCAGCCACGCGCGCCAGGTTACTCCGGCGCGGGGCAGACACAGCATGTCAGCGACAAGCCACGATCGGCGGTGTGCACGCTCGCGCGTGTACGTAGCCAGACTACCTCCGACACTGCTGTAATCGACATAACCCCGCTCGAAGTGCCACGCATTCCGTTCTTGATCATCGAAACGACGACGAAATCAGCAGAACCATCGCTTGCGATTCCTTCGCTCGTGGGGCACAGTGTCGGCGTGGCCAACCGTGACCGGAACGCCAGCGTTCCCCTCGACGCCGCCTCCAAGGCGATCATCGAGCAACTCCAGGAGGACGGGCGCCGTCCGTACGCCGCCATCGGCAAGGCCGTGGGCCTGTCCGAGGCGGCCGTCCGGCAGCGCGTCCAGAAGCTGCTCGACCAGGGCGTGATGCAGATCGTCGCCGTGACCGATCCCCTCACCGTCGGCTTCACCCGCCAGGCGATGGTGGGCATCCGGGTCGAGGGCGACATCGAGCCGGTCGCGGACGCGCTGGCCGCGTTCGACGAGGTCGACTACGTGGTCTGCACCGCGGGTTCGTTCGACCTCCTCGCAGAGCTGGTGTGCGAGGACGACGAGCACCTCCTCGAACTGATCAACAAGCGCATCCGCTCGCTTCCCGGCGTGCGGAGCACCGAGAGCTTCGTTTACCTGAAGCTCCGGAAACAGACCTACACCTGGGGCACCCGATGACAGCCGAGCCGGCGCAGAAGGACCTTTCCAAGACCGCCTACGACCACCTGTGGATGCACTTCACCCGCATGTCGTCGTACGAGAACTCCCCCGTGCCGACGATCGTCAGGGGCGAAGGCACCTACGTCTGGGACGACAAGGGACGCAAGTACCTCGACGGGCTCGCCGGCCTGTTCGTCGTCCAGGCCGGCCACGGCCGCGAGGAGCTGGCCGAGGCCGCTGCCAAGCAGGCCAAGGAGCTCGCCTTCTTCCCGGTGTGGAGCTACGCCCACCCGAAGGCCGTCGAGCTGGCCGAGCGCCTGGCGAACTACGCCCCGGGCGACCTGAACAAGGTCTTCTTCTCCACCGGTGGCGGCGAGGCCGTCGAGACCGCGTGGAAGCTCGCCAAGCAGTACTTCAAGCTGACCGGCAAGCCGACCAAGTACAAGGTCATCTCCCGCGCGGTCGCCTACCACGGCACCCCGCAGGGCGCCCTGTCGATCACCGGCCTGCCGGGCCTGAAGGCCCCGTTCGAGCCGCTGGTGCCGGGCACCCACAAGGCCCCGAACACCAACATCTACCGCGCCCCGTCCTTCCTGGCGGGCCCCGACGGCACCGTCGACCCGGAGGCCTACGGCCGCTGGGCCGCCGACGAGATCGAGCAGGCCATCCTCTTCGAGGGCCCCGAGACCGTCGCCGCCGTCTTCGTCGAGCCGGTGCAGAACGCCGGCGGCTGCTTCCCGCCGCCGCCCGGGTACTTCCAGCGCCTGCGCGAGATCTGCGACCGCCACGACGTGCTGCTGGTCTCGGACGAGGTCATCTGCGCCTTCGGCCGCCTGGGCACCATGTTCGGCGCCGACAAGTTCGGCTACCAGCCCGACATGATCACCTGCGCCAAGGGCATGACCTCGGGCTACTCCCCGATCGGCGCCACGATCATCTCGGACCGCCTGGCCGAGCCGTTCTACAAGGGTGACAACACCTTCCTGCACGGCTACACCTTCGGTGGCCACCCGGTCTCCTCCGCGGTGGCGCTGGCCAACCTCGACATCTTCGAGCGCGAGGGCCTGAACCAGCACGTCCTCGACAACGAGCCCGCGTTCCTGGGCACCCTGGACAAGCTGCGCGACCTGCCGATCGTCGGCGACGTCCGCGGCAACGGATACTTCTACGGCATCGAGCTCGTGAAGGACAAGGTCACCAAGGAGTCGTTCAACGACGAAGAGGTCGAGCGCGTCCTGTACGGCTTCCTGTCGAAGGCCCTGTTCGACAACGGCCTGTACTGCCGCGCCGACGACCGTGGCGACCCGGTCATCCAGCTGGCCCCGCCGCTGATCTCGGACCAGAAGACCTTCGACGAGATCGAGCAGATCCTGCGGACCAGCCTGACCGACGCGTGGGCGAAGATCTGATTCGCTGAGCTTTCTGCCCCACCCTCCACCGAAGGGCGGCCCCGACTCCTCACCGTCGGGACCGCCCTTCGGCGTTCCCGCAGGACGGAACCGACGAATCTTCGTCCAACACGCCGCATTCGCGGTGGTTCCTCCCTGTTCGGGCCAGTGCGGCGCACCCGCACGGCCGTCCGATCGTTCTAATCTGACGACTGTCATATCCCCGTCGGCACCTGGATGGATCACATGTCATCGGCCCCGCCCGACAACGACGTGCTCTGGGCCCGAGGGATCGTCAAGTCCCATGACGGCACCCCCGCGCTGCGCGGCGTCTCCCTCCGCATCCGCGAGGGCGAGATGCTCGCCGTCACCGGCCCGCGCGGCTCCGGCAAGTCCACCCTGCTCGGCTGCCTGTCCGCCCAGCTCCCGGTCGACGAGGGCGAGGTCTGGTTCCACAGCTCCCCCGTGCACACCCTCGGCCGGGCCGGACGCGAACGGCTGCGCCGCGAACGCTTCGGCTGGGTCGGCCCGGAACCGCACCTGGTACCGGAACTGACCGCCCGTGAGAACGTCGCCCTGCCGCTGCTGCTGGCCGGCGCCGGCTACCGCGCCGCCCACCGCGCCGCCACCGAATGGCTCGAACGCCTCGATGTCGCCGACGCCGCCAAGCTCCGGCCCGCCGACCTCCCGCAGGACCGCCGGCAGCGGATCGCCGTCGCCCGCGCCCTCGCCCCCGAGCCGCCCGTCGTCTTCGCCGACGACCCCACCGCACCGCTGCACCGCGACGCCCGCGAGCAGGTCCTGCGGATACTGACCAGCGCCGCCCGCTCCCACCACCTGACGCTGGTCCTCGCCACCCACGACCCGGAGCTCGCCCGCTTCGCCGACCGCACCGTCCAGCTGGTCGACGGCCGCGTCACGGCCGAGCCCGCCACCGTTCCCGCCGGGCGCTGAGAGGGCCGACGTGTACTACCTCGGACTCGCCCGCGGCTACCGCGCCCTCGACCTGCTCCGCTGGCTGCTCACCGCCGGCGCCGCCGCCGTGGTCGCCGCCTTCCTGCTGCGCGCCCTCGGCCGGGCCCTCGCCGAGCCCGCCGGCGGCACCGACCGGCTGCTGTGGTGCCTGCCCCCGCTGGCCGCCGTCGCCTGGTTCGCCGCGGTCACCGCCCGCGCCGTTCCCGCCCAGCACCCCGAGCGGATCACCGGTCTCACCGCCGCCGGCGCCGGACCGGGGCGGATCCGGCTGCTGATCGCCGGCGAGACCGCCCTCGCCTGCGCCCTCGGCTCCGGCCTCACCCTGCTGCTCTTCCTGGTGCTGCGCAACGACATCGCCGGGCCCTCGCTCGCCGCCGACCTCGGCCTGGGCGTCCCACTGCCCGCCGCCGCGCCGGTCGCGCTGCTCGCCGTCCCCACGCTGGTCGCCGGCCTCGGCGCGGCCCTCTCCGTCCGCCTCCCCGACACCCTGCCGGGCCGCCCCGCCGAACCCGCCCGGGCCGGCTGGAGCGCCCGCCGGCTCGCCCTGCCGGCCCCCGTGCTGCTCGCCGGGATCGGCCTCGAACTGTACGGACTGCGCCCCGGCGCCACCGACGCCGAACGCACCCTCGACCTGCCCGGCGGCCTGCCCGCCACCAGCCCCGCCCTGCTGGCCGGCTGGACACTGACCGCGCTCGCGCTCGCCCTGTGGACCGGCCCGCTGCTGGCGCTCGCCGGGCGGCTGATGGCGGTCCGCCGGCCCGCGCCGATGCGCCTGCTGGCCGGCCGCGCGCTCACCGCGCAGGCGCCCCGGCTCGGCACGCCGCTGGCCGTGCTCACCGCGATCGCCGCCCTGCTGCTGGTGGCCGGCCGCGACTGGGCCCGGGCCGGTGACGACGTCCCCGCGCTGACCCTGGTCGAGGGCCTGCTGGTACTGGCCTGCGCCGTCGCCGCGCTCGCCGCCCGCCTGCTGGAGCTGCGCGCCGAACGCCGCCCCACCCTCGCCGCCCTGGACCGCGTCGGCACCCCGCCCGGCCTGCTCACCGGCACCCTCGCCCTGCGCGCCCTGGCCGCCGGCACCGTCCTGCTGGTCACCGGCGGCCTGACGCTGGCGCTCTGCCCGCTGCGCTGACGCAGAACTCCCCGGCGGTTCCCTCGCGGGAGCCACCGGGGAGTCCGGGAACGTCGGGGGGCCTCAGCCCGCCGCGGCCAGCTGACCGCAGGCACCGTCGATCTCCTGCCCGCGGGTGTCGCGGACGGTGGTCGGCACGCCGTGCGCCTGCAGCCGGCGGACGAACTCGCGCTCGTCCTCGGGGCGGGAGGCCGTCCACTTCGAGCCCGGCGTCGGGTTGAGCGGGATCAGGTTGACGTGCACCCGCTGGTTCTTGATCAGCCGGCCGAGCAGGTCGGCCCGCCACGCCTGGTCGTTGATGTCCTTGATCAGCGCGTACTCGATGGACACCCGGCGGCCGGACTTCTCCGCGTAGTTCCAGGCGGCGTCCAGCACCTCGGCGACCTTCCACCGGGTGTTGACCGGGACCAGCTCGTCGCGCAGCTCGTCGTCCGGGGCGTGCAGCGACAGCGCCAGGCGGCAGCTCAGGCCCTCGTCCGCGAACCGGTGCATGGCCGGGACCAGGCCGACGGTGGAGACCGTGATGCCACGTTGGGAGAGCCCGAAGCCGTCCGGCGCCGGGTCGGTGAGGCGGCGGATCGCCGACAGCACCCGGTTGTAGTTCGCCAGCGGCTCGCCCATGCCCATGAACACCACGTTGGACAGCCGCGCCTCGCCGCCGGGCACCGACCCGGACTTCAGGTCGCGCATGCCGGCGGCGATCTGCTCGACGATCTCGGCGGTCGACAGGTTCCGGGTCAGACCGGCCTGGCCGGTCGCGCAGAACGGGCAGTTCATGCCGCAGCCGGCCTGCGAGCTGATGCACATCGTCACCCGGTCCGGGTAGCGCATCAGCACCGACTCGACCAGCGTGCCGTCGAAGAGCCTCCACAGCGTCTTGCGAGTCTCGTCGTCGTCGCACGACACGTGCCGCACCACCGACATCAGCTCGGGCAGCAGCGCCTCGGTCAGCCTGCCCCGGCTGGCCGCCGGAATGTCCGTCCAGCTCTCCGGGTCGTTCGACATCCGGCCGAAGTAGTGGTTCGACAGCTGCTTCGCGCGGAACGGCTGTTCGCCCAGCTCGGCGACGGCCTCCTTGCGCTCGGCAGGGCTGAGGTCGGCAAGGTGTCGCGGGGGCTTGGCGCCGCGCGGCGCGACAAAGGTCAGTTCTCCGGGCTTAGGCATGGTCCATCCAGTGTCGCAGACGCCGGGAGTCACCCCGTCCCGCTCCGGAGCGGGGTGCCTAGTGCCGTGACCGGAAAGGATCACCGGCGTGGGAGCTGGGCGTGAGAAGATCGCGGCCGTGACCATCTCGCTTCATGACTTCGCTGGCGAACA
>NZ_JBSGDD010000119.1:0-18069 GCF_053602195.1 Kitasatospora sp. NPDC004531
AAGATCGCGACGCAGGACAATGACCTGCACTTGATCGCGACCTTGCGGACGTGGTTGGCGCTTGTCGCGCAGTTCCCCGCGCCCCTGGTGGTGCTTCCCTACGCGGAGACTTTGGTGTCCCAGGAGACCGGGACCGTCAGGGACGGTGCCGGGTCGTCGTCGGGGTTGCGGGGGAGGCGGTAGACCCAGTTGTGGTAGATCACGCGGGCCGCGACGAAGCCGACCAGGAGGCAGATCTCGCCGCCGACCGCGTCCAGCCAGAAGTGGTTCGCGGTGGAGATGATCACGCTGAGGGTGACCAGCGGGTAGGCGAGGCCGAGGACGCGGACCCAGGTGCGGCGGGCGAGGAAGAAGATGGTGAGGCCGCACCACATGGACCAGCCGATGTGCATGGAGGGCATGGCCGCGAACTGGTTGGAGACCTGCGCTCCGGCGCCGGAGGCCATCGAGCCCCAGGTGTGGTGGACGGTGACGGTGTCGATGAAGCCGGCGTCCATCAGGCGGGGCGGGGCGAGGGGGAAGAAGTAGAAGCCGACCAGGGCGATGCCGGTGGTGACGAAGAGCACTGTGCGGGCGGCGGCGTAGCGGCCGGGATGGGAGCGGTAGAGCCAGACCAGTACGCCGATGGTCACGATGAAGTGCAGGGTGGCGTAGTAGTAGTTCATCCCGACGATCAGCCAGGTCACCGAGTTGACGGCGTGGTTGATCGAGCGCTCGACGGCGATGCCGAGGGTGTGCTCGAAGTTCCAGACCCAGTCGGCGTGCCGGTGCGCGATGGAGGCCTGCTCGGGAACGGCGTTGCGGACCAGCGAGTACAGCCAGTAGCTGATGCCGATCAGCGCGAGTTCGAAGAGCAGGTGCGGGCGGCGCGGGGTGCGCCGCTGTTCGCGCAGGCGGCCGCGCAGGCCGGTCGCGGGCTGGGCGATGCGGGTGGCTCCGCCGGGCTTGCGGGCGGTGTGGTCCGTGCCCGGGTCGGAACCGTCGCGCGCGCTCCGCTCGGCGCGGTCGGCGCCGGCAGCGTGGATCTCGGTCGGTTCCCCCATGGACGAGAAGTCTGCCAGACGAGGTGTGGCCGCTTGCTCATCCTCTGGTCGGGGATTCTTCACCGACTGTCCCCCTACGGGGGTAGGGGTCGGTCGGTTCTCGAGGCGCATGCGGTCCATTGTGGCGCGCGGGTTACCGGTGGTCGAACCGGGGTCGCGTCGGTGCTCGACGGGCCGGGCGGGAGGCGGGCGGGCTCAGGTCACGACTCGGTACGGTTCGCGCCCGTAACGGCTTTCGCATCTTGCTGAAACATCTTGCAGGGCGCTAGGTTCCACGCCACCCACCCTGCCCGAGCGCCCCAAGGGAGAGCCCTGTCGTGGCCGATGCCCAAGCCCGTTCCCCGCGCCGCACCACTTCGTACCGCCGCCCCGGACGGACCTCCGTCCTGGTCGCGGCCTCGCTGATCGCCGCCACGCTGGGGGCTGCCCCGCTGGCGTCGGCCGCGCCCACGCCGCCGGCCCCGCCGTCGGACGCGGCGCTGGCGTCGACCGCGTCCCGGCACGACCTCACCCGGGAGCAGTTCTACTTCGTGCTGCCGGACCGGTTCGCCAACGGCAGCACCGGGAACGACAGCGGCGGCATCACCGGCGGCCGGATGGACAACGGCTTCGACCCGGCCGACAAGGGCTTCTACCACGGCGGCGACCTGAAGGGCCTGATCGACCGGCTCGACTACATCCAGGACCTCGGCACCACCGCGATCTGGATGGCCCCGATCTTCAAGAACAAGCCGGTGCAGGGCGCGGGAGCGGACGCGTCGGCCGGCTACCACGGCTACTGGATCACCGACTTCACCCAGGTCGATCCGCACTTCGGCACCAACGAGCAGCTCAAGGAGCTGATCGACAAGGCGCACCGGCGCGGCATCAAGGTCTTCTTCGACGTCATCACCAACCACACCGCGGACGTCGTCGACTTCGCGGAGGGCGCCTACGACTACCGCTCCACGGGCGCCTACCCGACGCTGGACGCGGACGGCAACCCGGTGGACGAGACGGCGGTCGCCGACGCGCGGGCGCAGTGGCCGAGCGTGACGAAGGACTCCTTCCCCTATACCCCGGTGCTGCGCAGCCCGGCGGACGCGACGGCGAAGAGCCCGTCCTGGCTGAACGACCCGGCGCTGTACCACAACCGGGGCAACTCGACCTTCGTGGGCGAGTCCGCGACCGAGGGCGACTTCTCCGGGCTGGACGACCTGGACACCCAGAACCCGAAGGTCGTCGCGGGGATGCAGAAGATCTACCAGCAGTGGGTGGCCGAGACCGGGGTGGACGGCTTCCGGATCGACACCGTCAAGCACGTCAACCTGGCGTTCTGGGAGCAGTGGGCGCCCGCGTTGAAGCAGTTCGCGGCGCAGCGCGGCAACCAGAAGTTCTTCATGTTCGGCGAGGTGTACTCGGGCGACCCGGCGGTGACCTCGCCGTACGTCACCAAGGGCAAGCTGCAGGCGACGCTGGACTTCGCGTTCCAGGAGGCGGCGCGGAAGTACGTGTCGCAGAACGGTTCGGCGAAGGCGCTGAGCGAGCTGTACGCGCAGGACTTCCGGTACACCACGGCCGACACCGACGCGTACGAGCTGCCGACCTTCCTCGGCAACCACGACATGGGCCGGTTCGGCTCGTTCCTGCGCAGCGACAACCCGGGGGCGTCGGACGAGGCGCTGGTGGCCAAGGACCGGCTGGCGAACGAGCTGCAGTTCCTGACCCGCGGGCAGCCGGTGGTCTACTACGGCGACGAGCAGGGCTTCACGGGGGCGGGCGGCGACAAGGACGCCCGGCAGGACATGTTCGCCTCGAAGACCCCGTCGTACAACAGTGACCCGGTGCTCGGCGGTCCCTCCGGTTCGATGGACCGGTACGGCAAGGACGGCGCCCTGTACCGGGGGATCGCCGGGCTGGCGAAGCTGCGCAAGGACCACCCGGCGCTGGCGGACGGCGCGCAGGTGGAGCGGTACGCGGCGGACGGGCCGGGCGTGTACGCGTTCTCCCGGATCGACGCCAAGGAGCAGGTCGAGTACCTGGTGGCGGTGAACAACGCGGCCGAGCCGAAGACCGTCGCGCTGGACACCTTCTCGGCGGGCATGGACTTCGACGGCCTGTACGGGTTCCAGGGCGAGGTGAGCAGCGGCGCGGACGGCAAGGTGACGGTCACCGTTCCGGCGATGTCCTCGCTGGTGCTGAAGGCCAAGCACAAGCCGGCCAAGCCGGCGGCCGGCCCGTCGGTCACGGTGAACGCCCCAGCCGACGGTTCGTACGGGACGGTGACGCTCGGCGCGAGCGTGCCCGGTGGCGGGTTCAACCGGGTGACGTTCGCCGCGCAGGTCGGCAACGGGCCGTGGCGGACGCTGGGCACCGCCGACAACGGGGTGTACCGCGTCACCCAGAACCTGGACGGCGTCGCGCCCGGCACGGTGGTGCGGTTCAAGGCCGTGGTGCAGGACTCGGCGGGCCGACTCGCCTCCGCCAGTGGGCAGTTCACCACCGGGCAGCAGCCGCCGACGCCCGCGCCGAGCGCCGTGACGCGGCCGTACGCGGTGGTGCACTACCAGCGCAAGGACGGCGACTACGACGGCTGGAACCTGTACGCCTGGGGCGACATCGCCGACGGCGAGGGCACCACCTGGCCGGACGGGCACGGCTTCGTCGGGCGGGACGCGTACGGCGCGTTCGCGTACGTGAGGCTCAAGGGCGGGGCGTCCGACGTCGGCTTCGTGGTGGAGAAGAACGGCGCCAAGGACGTCGAGCAGGACCGGCACATCGACATCTCCGCCACCGGCGAGGTGTGGATCAAGGAGGGCGACCCGGCCGTCCGCACCGCGAACCCGGACGGGGCGCAGCCGGTGCCGGAGGGCAAGGCCGTCATCCACTACCGGCGCGCGGACGGCCAGTACGACGGCTGGGGCCTGCACGACTGGACCGGCGCGGCCAGCCCGACCGACTGGGGCAACCCGCTGATGCCGGCCCGCACGGACGCGTTCGGCGCGGTCTTCGAGGTGCCGCTGGCGGCGGGCGCGACCAGCCTCAGCTACATCATCCACAACGGCAACGACAAGGACCTGCCGCAGGACCAGTCGCTGGACTTCGCCACCTCGGGCCGCGAGGTGTGGATCATCGGCGGCCGCGAGGGCTACCTGCTGCCGCAGACCGCCGGCGCCTCCTCGCAGCTCGACCTGGGCTCCGCGAAGGCGCAGTGGATCGATGCGCGGACCGTCGTGGTGCCTGCCAACTACGGTGCGGCGGAAGGGCAGTTGAAGGGCGGCACCAGCGCCCAGCTGATCTACGACCCGGCCGGCGGGATCACCGTCGAGCAGGGCGTGCTGTCCAAGCCCGGCCGGTGGATCCGGCTCACCCCGGCGGCCGGCCTGACGGACGCCCAGAAGGCGAAGTACCCGCACCTGGCGGGCTACCGGGCGTTCACCGTCGATCCGCGCGACGCCGGCCGGATCACCGACGCGCTGCGCAGCCAGCTGCTCTTCGCCGAGCACCTGCCGAACGGCGCGGCCCTGGCCGCCACCGGCGTGCAGATCCCCGGCGTCCTCGACGACCTGTACGCGGGCAGCGCCGCCAAGGCCCAACTCGGCCCGGTGTACACGGGGCCGGGCAACGGCCGGGCCCGCAAGGTGACGCTGTCGCTGTGGGCGCCGACCGCGACCGAGGTGTCGGTGCAGCTGTTCGACCGGGCGAGCGGCGGCACCCCGAGGACCGTGCCGCTCGAGCGCGACGAGGCGTCGGGCGTGTGGTCGCTGACCAAGGACGCCAAGGAGCTGGACGGCAGGTACTACCTGTACCAGGTCAAGGTGTGGGCGCCGAGCGTGCGGCAGGTGGTCACCAACACCGTCACCGACCCGTACTCCACGGCGCTGTCCGCCGATTCGAAGCGCAGCCTGGTCGCCGACCTGTCGTCCGCCGCGACCAAGCCCAAGGGCTGGGACCAGCACCGCAGCCCGGCGGCGATCCCCGCCGTCCAGCAGCAGATCCAGGAACTGCACGTGCGGGACTTCTCGGCCGCCGACACCACCGTGCCGGCCGACGAGCGCGGCACCTACCTGGCGTTCACGCAGTCGAAGTCCGCGGGCATGAAGCACCTGAAGGAGCTCGCCGCGGCCGGGGTGACGACCGTTCACCTGCTGCCGACCTTCGACATCGCCACCATCCGGGAGAACCGCGCCGAGCAGAAGCTGCCCGCCTGCGATCTGGCCGCGCTGCCCGCCGATTCGAGCAGGCAGCAGGAGTGCGTGGCGGCGGTGAAGGCCGACGACGCCTACAACTGGGGCTACGACCCGCTGCACTACACCGTCCCCGAGGGCTCGTACGCCACCGACCCGACCGGCACCGCGCGCACCGTGCAGTTCCGCGAGATGGTCCGGGCGATGCACGACGCGGGCCTGCGGGTGGTGCTCGACGTGGTGTACAACCACACCGCGGCGGCCGGGCAGGACGAGCACTCGGTGCTGGACAAGGTCGTCCCCGGCTACTACCAGCGCCTCGGCGACAGCGGCAAGGTCACCACCGACTCCTGCTGCGCGGACACCGCGCCCGAGCACGCCATGATGAACAAGCTGGTGGTCGACTCGGTGGTCACCTGGGCCAAGCAGTACCGGGTGGACGGCTTCCGGTTCGACCTGATGGGCCTGGACCCGAAGTCCACCATGCTGGACGTGCAGTCGGCGCTGCGCGGCCTGACCCCGCAGCGGGACGGCGTGGACGGGTCGAGCATCTTCCTGTACGGCGAGGGCTGGAACTTCGGCGCCGTCGCCAATGACGCGCGGTTCGTCCAGGCCACCCAGGCCAACATGGCCGGCACCGGCATCGCCACCTTCAACGACCGGATCCGGGACGCCGGGCGCGGCGGCAACTTCATGCTGTCCTCGGCCCCGCAGCAGGGCTTCGCGTCCGGCCTGTACACCGACCCCAACGGCTCGCCGGACAACGGGAGTCCGCAGGAGCAGAAGGCCCGGCTGCTGCACCAGATGGACCAGATCAAGGTCGGCCTGACCGGCAACCTGGCGGGCTACGCGTTCACCGACTCCACCGGAAAGGCCGTCACCGGTAGGGGAGTCGACTACAACGGCGCCCCGACCGGCTACGCGGCGAACCCGGGCGAGGCGGTGGAGTACCTGGACGCGCACGACAACGCCGACCTGTACGACGCGCTCGCCTTCAAGCTGCCGCAGGGCACCGCGCCCGCCGACCGGGCCCGGATGCAGGCGCTCGGCCTGTCGCTGACCGCGCTGAGCCAGGGACCGGGCTTCGCGCAGGCCGGCAGCGACCTGCTGCGCTCCAAGTCGCTGGACGCCAACTCGTACGACTCCGGCGACTGGTTCAACGCGATCAGCTGGGACTGCGCGCTCGGCAACGGCTGGGGACGCGGCCTGCCGCCGGCCGCCGACAACCAGTCGATGTGGGACCGCGACAGGCAGCTGCTGGCCGACCCGAAGCTGCGGATGGGCTGCAACGAGACGGGCGCCAGCACCGCCCTCTACCAGCAGTTCCTGCGGATCCGGCAGTCCTCGCCGCTGTTCGCGCTGCCGAGCGCGCAGGAGGTGCAGCGCCGGCTGTCCTTCCCGCTGTCCGGCACCGCCGGGGAGAACCCGGGCGTGATCACCATGCACCTGGACGGCACCGGGCTGAAGGGCGCCGAGAAGGGCCTCACGGTGGTCTTCAACGCCACCCCGACCGCGCAGACCCAGACGGTGGCCGGCCTGCGCGGCACCGCCCAGGCGCTGCACCGGGTGCAGGCCACGGGCAGTGACCCGGTGGTCCGGCAGGCGGCCTTCGACCCGGCCACGGGGACCTTCACGGTGCCGGGCCGGACGGTCGCGGTGTTCGTCCAGAAGTAACGGTTCCCCGCCGGTAACGGGGGCCCCACCTCCGGTTGGGCCCCCGTGTCGGCGTGGCCGAAAAGCGTCGCTATGATCTGCTCCGCCGTCGGGTCGTCCCTGACGGCGTCCCAAATGCCGGACCATCGGGGGGTCTTGGGCCGCAGGTAGGGCGGTCATAAATGAGTCAATCCGTGGCATGCATCTGTCATTCACGGGGTGTTTCCTGCCACGATTCCCCTCGCTGCGAAGACAGGTAGCCCCACCCCCTGCCGGTGGAGCCCTCCCCAGGCCACCGGCAGCCGCAGCACCGCTGCACCGCGTACGTGCACCGCACCCCGCGCCGCTACCGGCGGCTGGGGCCCCCGCTGCGCCGCAACCGCGGCCAGATTCTCTCCACCGCTCGTGACCCCGCGACGGTCGGTAAAGGAGTCTGTATGTCTCGCTACACGCATGCCCGCGTGAGCATGGCCGCTCTGGCGGCCACCACCGCCCTGCTGGTGACCGCGATCCCGGTCGCGGTGGCCCAGGCCGCCCCGGCCGCCCCGTCCGCGGCGGCCCAGGTCGCCGGCCAGCAGGCGGCCGCCGGGCGCGCCCAGCTGATCTCGGACGCCGGTTCCCGCGCCGTTCAGACCGCGCAGGGCCTGGGTCTGGGCTCGGCCGAGAAGCTGCTCGTCAAGGACGCCAGCAAGGACGCCGACGGCACCCAGCACATCCGCTACGAGCGCACCTACAACGGACTCCCCGTCCTCGGTGGCGACATGGTCGTCCACCAGGCCGCGAACGGCTCCACCAAGGGCGTCGACCGGGCCTCCACCGCCTCGCTGAACGGCCTGTCCACCACCCCGAAGCTGGCCGCCGCCAAGGGCCAGGCGACCGCGCTGGCCGCCGAGTCGGGCTCCGCGGTGGAGACCGCGCCCCGCCTGGTGGTCTGGGCCGCGGACAACAACCCGCGCCTGGCCTGGGAGACCGTCGTCGGCGGCACCCAGAAGGACGGCACCCCGAGCAAGCTGCACGTGGTGACCGACGCCACCACCGGCGACGTCATCCAGAAGTGGGAGGGCATCGAGACCGGCACCGGCACCGGCGTCTTCGTCGGCAACGTCACCATCGGCACCACGCTGTCCGGTTCGACGTACCAGCTGAAGGACAACACCCGCGGTGGGATGTACACCACCAACATGAACAACGGGACCAGCGGCAACGGCACCCTGTTCACCAAGTCCACCGACACCTGGGGCGACGGCACCGCCGCCAACAAGGAGTCCGCGGCCGTCGACGCCCACTTCGGCGTCTCGAAGACCTGGGACTACTACAAGGACACCTTCAGCCGCAACGGCATCCGCAACGACGGTGTCGGCGCCTACAGCCGGGTCCACTACAGCAGCGGCTACGTCAACGCGTTCTGGGACGACAGCTGCTTCTGCATGACCTACGGCGACGGCTCGGGCAACACCCACCCGCTGACCGAACTGGACGTCGCGGGCCACGAGATGACGCACGGCGTCACCGCCGCCACCGCCAACCTGAACTACTCGGGCGAGTCCGGCGGCCTGAACGAGGCCACCTCGGACGTGTTCGGCAACATGGTCGAGTGGTACGCCAACATCTCCAAGGACAACCCCGACTACCTGGTCGGCGAGCTGATCGACATCAACGGCAACGGCACGCCGCTGCGGTACATGGACCAGCCGTCGAAGGACGGGGCCTCGGCCGACAACTGGTCCTCCACGGTCGGCAACAAGGACGTCCACTACTCGTCCGGTGTCGGCAACCACGCCTTCTACCTGCTGTCCGAGGGCAGCGGCGCCAAGGTGATCAACGGCGTCAACTACAACTCGCCGACCTACAACAACATCCCGGTCACCGGCATCGGCCACGACAAGGCCGCCGCCATCTGGTACCGGGCGCTGACCACGTACTGGACCTCCACCACCAACTACGCCAACGCCCGGGCCGGCATGCTCTCCGCCGCGACCGACCTGTACGGCGCCAACTCGGCCGAGTACAACGCCACCGCGACCGCCTGGGCGGCCGTCAACGTCGGCTCGGTGCCCAGCACCGGCGGCCCGACCGTGACCAACCCCGGCAGCCAGACCACCGCGCTGAACGGCTCGGTCAGCCTGCAGATCAACGCCACCGGCGGCACCGCGCCGCTGAGCTACTCGGCGACCGGCCTGCCCACCGGCCTGTCGATCGACGCCGCCACCGGCAAGATCACCGGCACCGCCACCGCGGCCGGCACCTACAACGTGACCGTCACCGCGAAGGACGCCGCCAACAAGACCGGCTCGGTCTCCTTCACCTGGACCGTCAGCGGTGGCGGCGGCGGCAGCTGCACCCCGGCCCAGCTGCTCGGCAACCCGGGCTTCGAGACCGGCACCGCCAGCCCGTGGACCACCAGCAGCGGCGTCGTCGACAACTCCTCCTCGCAGGCCGCGCACGGCGGTTCGTGGAAGGCGTGGATGGACGGCTACGGCTCCAGCCACACCGACTACATCCAGCAGACCGTCACCATCCCGGCCGGCTGCAAGGCGTCGCTGAGCTACTGGCTGCACATCGACACCGCTGAGACCACCACCTCCACGGCGTACGACAAGCTGACCGTCACCGTCAACGGCACCTCGGTCGCCTCGTACTCCAACCTCGACAAGAACACCGGCTACGCGCAGAAGACCATCGACCTCTCCGCCTACGCCGGCCAGACCGTCACGGTGAAGTTCAACGCCGTCGAGGACGCCTCGCTGCAGACGTCCTTCGTGGTCGACGACACCGCGATCCAGACCAGCTGACACACCCTCAGTGAGTCGGTGCCCGGCAGCCGTTTCGGCTGCCGGGCACCGGCGCATGCGTATCGGCCCCGGATGACGGTCCGTCAATCGAGCTTTTCCGCGCGCGATTTATTCGGATGCGCGCGACCGGGGCGGCGGGTTAGTGTCCCGGCATGTCCTTCTTCCACCAGATCTACGGCTGACGCGGCCGGGGCAGTGCCCCGAGCCTCGCGTCCCGCACGCCCCGAGGCCCCTTGCCCGGGCGGTGCGGTGTTCCCCTCCCATGCCCGTGGACCGGAAGCAGGTGCATTCCCCATGACTCGTCGTGCCCATATCGCCATGATCGGCATCCCGGCCGTCAGCCACGTCCGCCCGAGCCTCGAAGTGATCCGCGAACTCGTCGCCCGCGGCCACCGGGTGACGTACTTCAACGACCCGGCGGCGGCCGAACTGATCGCCCCCACCGGCGCCGAACTCGTCCCCCACGCCTCCACCCTGCCGGTCGCCGACCACGACTGGCCGGAGGACCCGATCGGCGCCATGCGGGTCTTCCTGGAGGACGCGATCGCGATGCTGCCCCGGCTGCACGCGCACTACGACGCCGACCCGGCCGACCTCTACCTGTACGACATCGGCGCGTACGCCGCCCGGGCGCTCGCCGAGGCGCAGGGCCGGCCGATCGTGCAGCTCTCGCCGACGCTGGTTGGGTGGGACGGCTACCAGCAGGAGGTCGGCGACCAGATCCGCCGACTGCCGGGCGCGGACGGCTACTTCGAGCGCTTCGCGCAGTGGCTGGCCGGCAGCGGCGCCACCACGGTGGACGTGGACGCGTTCTCCGGGAGGCCGGCCCGCGCCGTCGCGATGATCACCGAGGCGATGCAACCGCACGCCGACCGGGTGGACCGCGCGGCGGTGGATTTCGTCGGGCCGTGCTTCGACCTGCGGGCGGAGCAGGGCAGTTGGCGGCGCCCCGAGGGCGCGGAAAAGGTGCTGCTGGTGTCGCTGGGCTCGGCGTTCACCCGGCAGCCCGGGTTCTACCGCAACTGCCTGGCCGCCTTCGGCGACCGCCCCGGCTGGCACCTGGTGCTGCAGATCGGCAGGCACGTCGACCCGGCGGAGCTCGGGGAGATACCGGCCGACGTCGAGGTGCACCCGTGGGTGCCGCAGCGGGCGGTGCTGGAGCAGGCCGACGCCTTCGTCACCCACGCGGGCATGGGCGGCTGCGGCGAAGGGCTGCTGGCGGGCGTGCCGATGATCGCGGTGCCGCAGGCCGCCGAGCAGTTCATGAACGCCGACCGGCTGGTCGAGCTCGGCGTGGCCCGCCGGCTGGACACCGAGGACGCCACCCCCGAGGCGCTGTGGTCGGCGCTCACCGGGCTGCTGGAGGACGACGGGGTGGCCGCCCGCCTGCGGGAGTTGAGCGCCCACGCGAAGGCGGAGGGCGGCACCGCCCGCGCCTGCGACCTGATCGAGCAGCAGCTGGGCTGAGGCCGCGGCCGGGCCGCTACTGGGCTTCGGCCGCGCCGCACTCGTTGCCCGCGCCGGTCCGCCGTTGACGAACTGTCAGCGGCGGGCCGGCGCTGCCGTTTTCCGGGCCGGGGGCGGTCCGCAGGCTCCCTTGACGGTCGTCCGGGCCGACCATATGGTCATGCCAATGCAAGATTCCAGCAAGTTTCACCCCGCTTGCAGCATCTTGCAGTAGCGACTCCAACCCCCCCTCGCGCGGCCCGGCCCCAACACCGGGCCGTCGCGGCCCCCACCCTGCCGCCTCCCGGCCGCGACCTGCGTCCGCGGACCGGGCCACCCCCAGGAGTGCTCCCGTGCCCACCCCTGCCCCCACCCGCAGGAAGCGCGCCCTCGCCGCCTGCACCGCCCTCGCGGCGTTCGGCCTCTCGACCGGCGCCGGGCTCGCGTCGGCCCCCACCGCCGCCGCCACCCCGGCCGGCAGCAAGACCGTCACCGCCACCCTGTTCGAGTGGAAGTTCGACTCGGTGGCCAAGGCCTGCACCGACACCCTCGGCCCCAAGGGCTACGGCTTCGTCGAGGTCTCCCCGCCCCAGGAGCACATCCAGGGCGCCCAGTGGTGGACCTCCTACCAGCCCGTCAGCTACAAGATCGCCGGCCGGCTCGGCGACCGCACCGCGTTCAAGAACATGGTCACCACCTGCCACAACGCGGGCGTCAAGGTGCTCGCCGACTCGGTGATCAACCACATGAGCGCGGGCAGCGGCACCGGCACCGGCGGCACCGCCTACACGAAGTACAACTACCCCGGCTACTACCAGGACCAGGACTTCCACAGCTGCCGGACGAACATCAGCAACTACGGCGACCGCGGCAACGTCCAGAACTGCGAACTGGCCGGCCTGTCCGACCTCAACACCGGCTCCTCCTACGTCCAGCAGACCATCGCGGGCTACCTCAGCGACCTGCTCTCGCTCGGCGTGGACGGCTTCCGGATCGACGCCGCCAAGCACATGGCCGCCGCCGACCTGGCCGCCATCAAGGCGAAGATGAGCAACCCCAACGCCTACTGGGTGCAGGAGGTCATCTACGGCGCGGGCGAGGCCGTCCAGCCCGCCGAGTACACCGGCACCGGCGACGTGGACGAGTTCCGCTCCGGGACGTGGCTGAAGAGCGCCTTCAACGGCGGCCGGATATCCGACCTGCAGAGCTGGGGCAGCGGCCTGCTCGCCTCCGCCCAGGCCCGCACCTTCGTCGACAACTGGGACACCGAGCGCAACGGCTCCACCCTGACCTACCGGGACGGCTCGACCTACACGCTGGCCAACGTCTTCATGCTGGCCCACCCGTACGGCTCGCCGAACGTCTACTCCGGCTACGCGTTCAGCAGCAACGACGACGGCCCGCCCAACGGCGGCTCCGTCACCGCCTGCTACCAGAACGGCTGGAACTGCGTCCACGCCTGGCGGCAGGTCGCCAACATGGTCGGCTTCCGCAACGCCGTGGCCGGCACCGCGATGACCAACTGGTGGTCCAACGGCAACAACGCGATCGCCTTCGGCCGCGGCAGCAAGGGCTACGTGGCGATCAACCGGGAGACCTCGGCGATCACCCAGACCTTCCAGACCTCGCTGCCCGCCGGCGTCTACTGCGACGTCCAGCACGGCGACCCGAACAACGGCAGCTGCTCCGGCCCGACCTACACCGTCGGCCAGGACGGGAAGTTCACCGCCTCGATCGGCGCGGGCGACGCGGTCGCGCTGTACGTCGGCGCCGGCGCCTCCAGCGCCGCACCCGGTGCCTCGTTCGCGGTGAACGCCACCACCACGTTCGGCCAGAACATCTACCTGGCCGGCGACGCGGCCGCGCTCGGCGGCTGGGACACCTCCAAGGCGCTGCTGCTGGACTCCGCCGCCTACCCGGTGTGGAAGCTCGACGTGGCCCTGCCCGCTGGCACCGCGATCCAGTACAAGTACATCCGCAAGGACGCCGCCGGCAACGTCACCTGGGAGAGCGGCGCCAACCGCACCGCCACCGTCCCCGCGAGCGGCAAGGTCGTGCTGAACGACACCTGGCGCCCCTGAGCCGCCGAACCGGGCCGCCCCCGCCGAACCGGGCCGCCCCCGCCGACCGGCGGGGGCGGCCCCCGTCGTGCGGCGGGTTGTTCACCCCCGCGCAACCGGGGCCCGGGGCGGTACGTCATAGGATCTCGAACGGCCCGACCGCCGCACCCTCGTGCGGCGCAGGCCGTTCCCGGGGGACGCCGGCCCACAGTGCGCGCGGCGGCCCCGGCCACGCCCAATGACCAGGGCCCCTCCCGGCTGCCGGGTCGGCCCCCGCCCGGAGAGACCGACCGCCCCGTGCTGCCGCAGCCCCGCCTTGCCGCCCGCCGCCTGCTGACCGCCGCCGCCCTGCTCGTCCTCGCCGCCCCGCTGGCCGCCTGCGGCAGCAACACCGGGACGTCCGGGGACGCCAAGGCCGCGAGCGCCGGCGACCACTCGTCCACCTCGCCGTCCGCCGCGCAGAGCAGCAGCGCACCGCCCAAGCCGTCCAAGGTGCTGATGCCGACCGGGCCGGCCGCGCAGCTGTCCAAGGTCCGCGACACCGCCGCCGGCCCGATCATGATGACCACGCTGGCCGGCCCCAAGTCCGGGGTCAGCGGCAAGGTGTGGGTCTGGCTGCCGCCGGAGTACAACGACCCGAAGTACGCGAAGACCGGCTTCCCGGTGCTCACCCTGTACGCGGGCGGGCAGAGCGCCGGCTACAACACCTGGACCGACAACCAGCTGCCCATCCAGGAGATCGACCACCAGATGGCCTCCGAGGGCAAGGCCCACCCGTTCATCATGATCATGCCGGTGCAGAACCTGGACTCCAGCGAGTCCAAGGCCCTGGAGTGCGCCGACATCCCGGGCCAGCCGAAGATCGGCACCTGGATGGCCGAGGACATCCCCGACTTCGTCCGCGCCAACTTCCGCACCGTCAAGGGCCGCGACGGCTGGGCCGTGATGGGCGCCTCCACCGGCGCGTTCTGCAGCGCCAAGCTCGCCCTCCAGCACCCCGACGTGTTCAAGGCCGCCGTGCCGATCGACGGCTACTGGAACCCGGACTCGCCGCTGTGGAAGGGCCACGAGCAGGAGCGCCAGGCCAACAGCCCCGACAAGCTGATCGGCGAGGGCACCGCCGACGTGCGGATGCTCGCCACCGCGGGCGGCGCCAACCCGTACGAGACCAAGCTGGTGAAGAACTGGGTCGCCAAGGTCAAGGCCCCCACCACCGTCGAGTACTACGAGCAGCCCGGCGGCAAGCACCTCACCTCCGACTTCAAGAAGATGATCCCGCACACCCTGGAGTGGCTGACCGCCAACACCGCGGGGCCGGAATCCGACTGAGCCCGGCCGGCCGGACGGGCCTCGAAAACGCGCTGACCTGCACATCAATCGGTCGTTCATTCGACCCTGATGCACTGCTCCCACCCTGGACCCCGTGGACCGGAGAACTGGACCGGGGCGCCGCAACCGCGGCCCCCGCTCCGGCCAGCCCCAGCCAGACGTGAAGAGAGCGCCATGTCCCGCCACCTGCTGCCCGTCGGCCCCATGACCGTTCCCGCCCCGCGCGAGGAGATCCCCGCCGCGCCGGTGGTGGAACCCATCCCGTTCGCCGGGCTGCGCCTGGTGCACGCCGCCGTCCGGCGCGACCTCGCCCGGATCCCGCAGGCCCTGCGACTGCTCCAGCCCGACGACCACGAGAGCGCACTCGCCCTCAAGCGGCACTGGGACTTCGTGACCGCCATGGTCACCTGCCACCACGAGCAGCAGGACACCCGGCTGTGGCCGCTGCTGCGCCGCTTCGCGCCCGAACTCCGGCTGCTGCTCAACTGGTTGGAGTCCGACCACCACAACCTCGACCAGTGCTTCACCCGCACCACCACCCTGGTCGGCATCGCCACCCGCGACCCCGCCAGCGCCTGGCCGGTCTCCTACGCGGTGGAGGAGCTCGCCGCCCGGGTGGAGACCCACCTGCGGATCGAGGAGCGCCAACTGCTGCCCCGGATGGCCGGCGTCTTCCAGCCCGGCTCCCGGATCGGCACCCTGCCCGAACTGCTCGACCTGCTGCGCCTGGCCGACGGACCGTCCGCGTCGGACGCCCTGGTCTGGCTGCTCGAAGGCATCGACCCGGTGCAGATCGACCGGCTGCTGGCGGACTGCGACGACGAGACCGTCCGCCACTGGCCGCACTGGCGCGACACCTACGCCCGCTGCACCGACCGCCTGTGGGGGCCGACCGGGCAGTGACCCCTCCATCCGAATGTCTCGGTGGGACTCATGTCCCGCCGGGACATTTTCGGTAGTAGGGTGATCGCATGAGCACCGAGCAGCAGGCCCCGGCGAAGGCGCCCGTCCCGTCCGGGCGGCGCGACCGCAAGGCCCGCCGCACCCGCGAGGCGATGGCCGAGGCCGCGCTGCGGCTCACCCTGGAACACGGCCTGGCCGCGCTGGCCGTCGAGGACGTCACCGACGCCGCCGACGTCTCCCGGCGCACCTTCAGCCGCTACTTCCCGTCCCGCGCGGACGCCGTCCTCGACTCGCTGCGCGCCGACTTCGCCCGGATCAACGAGTACCTCGCCGCCCGGCCCGCCGCCGAGCCGCCGGTCGCCGCCTACCGGGCCGCCGTCACCGCCTGGCTGCGCGACGAGGACCACCCGGCCTGGCACCGCCGCCCCGGCACGCGCGCGCTGTTCGCGCTGATCGACGAGGAGCCCGCGCTGACCGCCGCCTACCGGCGGATCGCCGTCGCCGAGGAGGAGCGGTCGATCCGGCTGGTCGCCGCCCGGCTCGGCCTGCACCCGGAGACCGACCTGCGGCCCGCCGTCGCCGTCGGCCTGGGCGTGGCCGCCCTGCACGCCGCCACCCGCACCTGGGTGCGCGACCCGGCGGGCGACCTGCCCGCCCTGATCGACCGCGCCTTCGACCTGGCCGCGGCCGAGGACCCGCGCTGACCCCCGTCGGCGCGCCCGCACCACCCGCACCCGCCCTCCCCGGCGCGGCGCACGAAAGGACCGACCACCCATGACCGCTCAGGAGTTCACCGGCCGCACCGCCCTCGTCACCGGCGCCGCCTCCGGCATCGGACTGGCCGTCGCCACCCTGCTCGCCGCGCGCGGCGCGAACGTCGCCGTCGCCGACTACCGCCTGGACGCCGCCGAGCAGGCCGTCGCCACCCTCGAATCCACCGGCGCGAAGGCGCTCGCCGTGCAGGTCGACGTCACCGACGCGGCCTCCGTGGAGGCCGCCGTCCGCGCCACCGTGCAGGGCCTCGGCCCGCTCTCGCTGGCCGTCAACAACGCCGGCATCGGCGGCGCCGTCGCCCCCACCGGCGCCTACGACCCCGAGGACTGGCGGCGGGTGCTCGCCACCAACCTGGACGGCGTCTTCTACTCGATGCGCTACGAGCTGCCCGAGCTCGTCGCGGCGGGCGGCGGCGCGATCGTCAACATGGCCTCCATCCTCGGCACCAACGGCTTCGCCGGCTCGCCCGCGTACGTCGCCGCCAAGCACGGCGTGGTCGGCCTGACCAAGACCACGGCGCTGGAGTACGCCCCGCAGGGCATCCGGGTCAACGCGGTCGGCCCCGGCTTCATCGACACCCCGCTGCTGCAGGGCACCGACCCGGGCGTCCGGGAGACGCTGATCTCGCTGCACCCCGCCGGACGCCTCGGCCGGGCCGAGGAGGTCGCCGAGCTGACCGCGTTCCTGCTCTCCGACCGGGCGTCCTTCGTCACCGGCAGCTACCACCTGGTCGACGGCGGCTACTCCGCCCGCTGACCGGGCGTCGGGTACTTCGCGAGAGAGAGGGTTCCGCGTCATGAAGGCAGTCCAGTACCGCACCGTCGGCGGCCACCCCGAGGTGGTCACCGTCCCCGATCCCGAGCCCGGCCCCGGCCAGGTGCTGCTGAAGGTCACCGCCGCCGGCGTCTGCCACTCCGACATCGCCGTGATGAGCTGGCCCGCCGAGCAGCTGCCGTTCCCGCTGCCGCTCACCCTCGGCCACGAGGGCGTCGGCACGATCGCCGCGCTCGGCGCCGGTGTCGGCGGCTTCACCGAGGGCGAGTCGGTCGCCGTGTACGGCCCGTGGGGCTGCGGCGCCTGCGCCAAGTGCGCGGAGGGCAAGGAGAACTACTGCCTGCGGGCACGCGAGCTGGGCATCATGCCGCCCGGGCTGGGCGCGCCCGGCGCGCTCGCCGAGTACCTGCTGGTGGACGACCCCCGGCACCTGGTCCCGCTCGGCGACCTCGACCCGGTGCGGGCCGTGCCGCTCACCGACGCCGGGCTGACGCCCTACCACGCGATCAAGCGCTCGCTGCCGAAGCTGCTGCCCGGCTCCACCGCCGTGGTGATCGGCACCGGCGGCCTCGGGCACGTCGCCGTCCAACTGCTGCGCGCGATGACCGCGGCCCGGGTGATCGCCCTGGACGTCACCGAGGAGAAGCTCGAACTGGCCCGCGCGGTCGGCGCGCACGAGGCGGTGCTGTCCGACGGCGCGGCCGCCGGCAAGGTCCGCGAACTGACCGCCGGCCTCGGCGCGCAGGCCGTGTTCGACTTCGTCGGCGCCCCGCCGACCACCGCGCTGGCCGGGCAGCTGGTCGCCGTCGAGGGCGACGTCACCATCGTCGGCATCGGCGGCGGCACGCTGGCCGTCGGTTTCGGCGCGCTGCCCTACGAGGCCTGCGTCAGCTCCCCGTACTGGGGCAGCCGCGCCGAGCTGATCGAGGTCCTCGACCTGGCCCGCGCCGGGGCGATCGACGTGCACGTCGAGACGTACGGCATCGACGACGCGCCGCTGGCCTACGAGCGCCTGCACGCCGGGAAGATCAACGGGCGCGCGGTGATCCTGCCGAACGGCTGACGCCCCGTCGGTGACGGCCTCGTCGGGTTCGAAGGACAGGCCGCCGACCCGGATCCAGCGCTTGGC
>NZ_JBSGDD010000120.1:0-17318 GCF_053602195.1 Kitasatospora sp. NPDC004531
GGCCGAGTTCGGCGAACGCGGCGAGGGTCTCGGGGGTGAGCGCCTCGGCGTCAGGCCGGCAGTACGACCACACAACGCTGGGGCTCCTCGCCCTCCGATTCGCTGCGCAGTCCCGCGGCGGCCACCGCGTCGTGCACCACCTTGCGCTCGAACGGAGTCATCGGCCGCAGCTTGACCTGCTCGCCGCTGGTCCTGACCCGCTCGGCCGCCTCCGCGCCCAGCTCCGCGAGCTCGGCGCGCTTGCGGGCCCGGAAACCCGCGACGTCCAGCATCAGCCGGCTGCGCTCGCCGGTCTCCCGGTGCACGGCCAGCCGGGTCAGCTCCTGGAGCGCCTCCAGCACCTCGCCGTCCTGGCCGACCAGCCGCTGCAGCGTCCGGTCGTCGCCCTCGCCGACGATGGAGACCAGCGCCCGGTCCCCCTCGACGTCCATGTCGATGTCGCCGTCCAGGTCCGCGATGTCCAGCAGACCCTCCAGGTAGTCGGCGGCGATGTCACCCTCGCGTTCCAGACGGGCGAGCGCGCTCTCACCGGCCGGGGCGGTGTCGACGGCGGAGGTGGTGCCATCGGTCACAGGTGGACTCCTTCAGGGATGGGGCCCTCGGTTCGGGGCCGGGAACGAGGGTCGGGACTACTTCTTCTTCGGCCGCTGGCCCTGGCCGCCGCGCCGCGGCTGCTGGCGCTGCTGACCCTGCCGGCTCGCCGGCTTCGCCCCGCCCGCCTTCGTGCCGGACTGCCCGGCCCCGGCCGGCTCGGCCTCCGCCTCGTCCGCCGCCGGGCTCTGCTCCTCGCCGGAGTGCGCCTGGTGGGCCGACGTGGCCTGCCGCTGGGCCTTGCTCTGCTTGCGCGGCTGCTGCCGGCGCACCTGCACGCTCTCCTCGGCGGCCGCCTGGGCCTGGTCCTCGGCGCTGCTCTTGGAGCCACCGGTCAGCGCGGCCAGCACGCCGACCTTCTTGATCGAACCGTCCGGGTTGATCCGGCCCTGCTTCTTCAGACGGGCCTGACGCTCGTCCCACGCCTTGCTGCCCGGCGTCGGGTTGTTCCGGATGACGATCAGCTGCTGGCCCATCGACCAGACGTTGGTGGTGAGCCAGTAGACCAGCACACCGACCGGGAAGTTGATGCCCATGCCGGCGAAGATGATCGGGAAGACATACATCAGCATCTTCTGCTGCTGCATGAACGGCGTCTTGACCGACAGGTCCACGTTCTTGGTCATCAGCTGGCGCTGCGTGATGAACTGCGACAGCGACATCAGCACGATCATGATCGCGACGACGATCTGCACCTGCACGCTGTCCGCGCCGACGAACTTCGCCGACAGCGGGGCGCCGAAGATGTGCGCCTGCTTGGCGCTCTCCAGCAGGCTCTGGTCGATGACGCCGATCGGCTTGTCGTTGGCGACCGAGGCCAGCACACCGTAGAGAGCGGTGAAGAACGGCGCCTGCACGAGGATCGGAAGGCACGAGGAGAACGGGTTGGTACCCGCCTCCTTGTACAGCTTCATCATCTCTTCGGACTGGCGCTGCTTGTCGTTCTTGTAGCGCTCCTGGATGGCCTTCATCTTCGGCTGGATCGCCTGCATGGCCCGGGTCGCCTTGATCTGCTTCACGAAGAGCGGGATCAGGCAGATCCGGATGACGACCACCATCATCACGATGGACAGGCCCCAGGCCCAGCCGCCGTCAGGGTCGAAGACGTGGCTGAACAGCGAGTGGAACTGGACGATGATCCAGGACACCGCGTAGTAGAGGGGACTCAGAAAACCGAAGGTCACCGGTCAGACTCCTTGGGCATCGGGCTTCGCCACCGACTCCGGCTCGGCGGTCCCGCTCGTGGGGGTCAGCAGATTGCGCAGCCGGCGGTGCCACACCGGATGCTTTCGCGGCGGAACATGGTCGACCCCACCGGGAGACCAGGGATTGCAGCGCAGGATGCGCCAGACGGTCAGCCCGCCTCCCTTGATCGCCCCATGGACGCGCACCGCCTCGTACCCGTAGCGGGAGCACGAGGGGTAGTAACGGCACACCGGGCCGAGCAGCGGACTGATGGTCCACTGGTAGAGCCTGATCAGGCCCATCAGCAGGTACTTCATCGCCCTGTTCCCGTCGGGGCACTGCCGGCCGGTTCCGACCTGAGCAGGCGGCGCAGCGCCGCGTCCAGGTCGTGCCCGAGTTCTGCGTACGAGGCCGTCGCCGCAGCAGGCAGCGCCCGTACCACTATCAGGCTACCTGCGGGCAACCGGGACAGGCGCTCGCGGACCAGGTGACGCAACCGGCGCTTCACCACATTGCGAACCACGGCCGGACCCACGGCCTTGCTCACGACGAAACCCGCACGCGCCGAAGGAAGCCCCTCGGCGACGTGCGGGCGGGAGTCGCTGTTCCGGTCGGCTCCCCCGTCGGGGGCCGCCTCTCTGTGGAGGTGGACCACCAACAGGGGTCGACCGGCGCGGCGACCGCGTTTCACCGCGGTCGCGAAGTCCTGGCGCCGCCGCAGCCGATTCTCGGTGGGCAGCACTGCAGACCCTTGGCGCGGATCAGGCGGACAGGGCGCTGCGGCCCTTGGCGCGACGCGACGCCAGGATGGCGCGGCCGGCACGGGTACGCATGCGCAGCCGGAAGCCGTGGGTCTTGGCGCGACGACGGTTGTTCGGCTGGAAGGTGCGCTTGCTCACTCGGGGGCTCCTGGGGTGAATCGTAGGATGACGAGGCGTAGCTTGGCCGTCACCGTGCGTCCGCGCGATCTCCCCTTGCACTGGGAAATCCGGTCCCGGGGCCCAGATCTGCTGGGCCGGGACCACCACGGCGCCCGTGCTGCGCGCGTCATGGAAGCGGGCGGACCCGCGGACATGCGGCAGCGGCCATCGACAACTCGACCTGGTTACGGTACGCGGCGGCGGGTCCGAGGGTCAAACCAGGTGGGTGGCGGCCCGTTGCCCACAGCCTGTGGACAACGACTTGAATCAGCTCTGCGCGCTGACTACCGTTGCAGGACTTGTCTCTTTTGTTCTGTGCTCGCGGCCGCCTCCGCGCCGCGCCACCCGAACCCTCTCCCGACCTCGACTGACTGCCCCTGCCCGGGGAACGAGAAAGCGTGTACCAGTGGCTGATGTCAACAGCGATCTCGTCCTGATGTGGTCGAGGGTCGTGGAGCGACTGGTGGGCGACAGCGATGTCGTGGAGAAGGACAAGCAGTGGATCCTCCGCACCCAGCCGATGTGGATGATGCACGACACGGCGCTGCTGGCGGCGCCCAACGAGTTCGCCAAGCAGGTGCTGGAGGGCCGGCTGCTGCCGCAGCTGACGGAGGCCATCTCGCAGGAGTTCGGCCGCCAGGTGCGGATCGCCGTGATGGTGGACGCCAACGCCACCGCGCCCGCCGCCCCGGAGCCCGAGCCGGAACCCGAGCCCGAGGGCGCCGAGCAGTGGCCGCACCCGCGCACCGAGCAGGGCTACCAGCCCGGCCCCGCCGCCCACCAGCCGCAGCCCGGCGCGTGGCCCGGCCGCCCCGTCGAGGACTACCAGCGCCCCGCGTACCAGGGCGGCTACCAGTCGGCCGACTACGGAGTGCCGCCGCAGGACCCGTACCGGGAGCAGCCCGACGCGAGCGGCGGCAGCTGGGAGCCGCAGGCGCCCGAGCGGCGCCCCGAGCCGGCCCCGCGCCGCACCAGCCGCCCCGGCCCGGACTCCGCGCAGGGCGACCTGTTCGGCGGCGCGCTGGGCTCCCCGGACGAGGACCGGCCCCGGCACGGCGGCTCGCGCCGCGCCGCACACCGCCCGGCCGACCGTCCGGCTCCCGCCGAGCGCCGCCCCGCCCCCGGCGTCCCGGCCCCGCCCGGCGCTCCCCCGGCGGGAGCCCGCAAGGACGAGCCGAACGCCCGGCTGAACCCCAAGTACCTGTTCGACACCTTCGTGATCGGCGCCAGCAACCGCTTCGCGCACGCCGCGGCGGTGGCGGTCGCCGAGGCCCCGGCCAAGGCCTACAACCCGCTGTTCATCTACGGCGAGTCCGGCCTCGGCAAGACCCACCTGCTGCACGCCATCGGGCACTACTCGCGCAGCCTGTTCCCGGGCACCCGAGTGCGGTACGTGAGCTCGGAGGAATTCACCAACGAGTTCATCAACTCGATCCGGGACGGCAAGGCGGACGCGTTCCGCAAGCGCTACCGGGACATCGACATCCTGCTGGTCGACGACATCCAGTTCCTGGCCAGCAAGGAGTCGACGCAGGAGGAGTTCTTCCACACCTTCAACACCCTGCACAACGCCAACAAGCAGATCGTGCTCTCCTCCGACCGGCCGCCCAAGCAGCTGATCACCCTGGAGGACCGGCTGCGCAACCGCTTCGAGTGGGGCCTGATCACCGACGTCACCCCGCCGGAGCTGGAGACCCGGATCGCGATCCTGCGCAAGAAGGCGATCCAGGAGCAACTCAACGCTCCCGCCGACGTGTTGGAGTTCATCGCGTCCCGGATCACCCGCAACATCCGGGAGTTGGAGGGCGCGCTGATCCGGGTCACCGCGTTCGCCAACCTGAACCGGGCGCCGGTGGACCTGGAGTTGGCCGGGATCGTCCTGAAGGACCTGATCCCCGGCGGGGACGAGGACGCCGGGCCGGAGATCACCGCACAGGTGATCATGCAGCAGACGGCCGCGTACTTCGGCCTGGGCGTGGAGGACCTCTGCGGTTCCTCGCGCAGCCGGGTGCTGGTGACGGCCCGTCAGATCGCCATGTACCTCTGCCGGGAGCTGACCGACCTGTCGCTGCCGAAGATCGGCGCGCAGTTCGGCGGCCGGGACCACACCACGGTGATGCACGCCGACCGGAAGATCCGCTCGCTGATGGCCGAGCGGCGGTCCATCTACAACCAGGTCACGGAGCTCACCAACCGCATCAAGAGCTAGCGGCGGGGCGGCAGTTGACGCAGTCGAAGGGGAGTCGGGCCGGGGCGGCCGGGCTCCCCTTCGGCGTGCCCGCGCCGGGGCTCCCCGGGGATTGCGGGCGGCCGGCGGGTGTGGAACGGCCGTCGGCGGGGCAGGAATCGTCCGAGCGGCCCGGGAGGCCGGCCCGCCGCCCTCCCGAACATTTGGCCAGCAATTCGAACGGTTCGGGTGCGTACCGGAGTTGTCCACAGGAACGGGTGGGTTTTCCCCGTCCACAGGCTCCGCAGGCCCGAGTTATCCAGAGGTTCCTCCACAGGGTGAACACCGCTACGCTCTTCGGCGCAGGTCAGACCCCTGTGGACTTGTGCACAACAGTTATCCACAGCCTGTGGAGAACTGAGGATCCGTCAGGGTGGCCCCAGGGCTGTCCACAGGCCGTCCACAGGAGAAGGGGAGTTATCCCCAGCTTTTCCACAGCGGCGTCCACAGTTCGACAACATCAACTCCCTTGTCAGGCCTGGGTGTGAAAGGCGTCACGTGAGGTTGATCGAGCCCCGTGGATAACTCCACCGATTTCTGTGGATGAACCTGGGGATAACCTGTGGATACTCAGGGTGCCCTGTGGATTACGCTCCGTTGTCCACAGCAGGCCCTGCTTGTCCACAGCGGCCATCCACAGCCGCTGTGGACAAAAAACCGGCTCTGACCTGCGAAAACGAGGTTATCCACGGTATCCACAGGCCCTACTACTACTGCTACACCTAGAGACCTCGCGACTTGATCAACAGTGGGGGTGGGCCAAATCTGTGGACAACCGCGCCCCGACATCTGTTCGCCTCGCTTCCGCCCATCTGCCCCGACTGTCGGCCGAGTACGTCAGACTGTCCTTCGGCACCTGGAAGCCGAGCGGAGCGAGTCCGGTCGGCGGGGAGCCGGAAGACGATCAACAGCGCCGGTCGGCAGTACGGGCCGACGGCGCGGCGACAGCAGCCAGGAGGCGGTTACCGGTGAAGTTCCGGGTGGAGCGTGATGTCCTCGCGGAGGCGGTGGCCTGGGCCGCCCGCAGCCTCCCCGCGCGGCCGCCGGTGCCGGTGCTGGCCGGCCTGCTGCTGACGGCGCAGGACGGCACGCTGGCGCTCTCCGGGTTCGACTACGAGGTCTCGGCCCGGGTCGAGCTGGAGGCGGACGTCGAGGAGGCCGGCACCGTCCTGGTCTCCGGTCGCCTGCTCAACGACATCTCGCGCAACCTGCCGAACCGCCCGGTGGAGATCTCCACCGACGGCATGCGGGTCAGCGTGGTCTGCGGCAGCTCGCGGTTCACCCTGCCGACCCTGCCGGTCGACGAGTACCCGGCGCTGCCCCAGATGCCGACCGCCACCGGCACCGTCCCGGGCGACGTGTTCGCCTCGGCGGTCAGCCAGGCCGCGGTCGCCGCCGGCCGCGACGACACCCTGCCGGTGCTCACCGGCGTCCGGGTCGAGATCAACGGCAGCGGCATCACGCTGGCCGCCACCGACCGCTACCGGTTCGCCGTCCGCGAGCTGCTGTGGAAGCCCGAGCAGGACGACATCAACGCCGTCGCGCTCGTCCCCGCCAAGACCCTGCAGGACATCGCCAAGTCCCTGGGCAGCGGCGACCACGTGACGATCGCGCTGTCCACCGGCGGGGCCGGCGAGGGCCTGATCGGCTTCGAGGGCGCCGGCCGGCGGACCACCACCCGCCTGCTGGAGGGTGAGTTCCCGAAGTTCCGGTCGATCTTCCCGACGGAGTTCTCGGCGGTCGCCGCGGTGCAGACCCAGCCGTTCCTGGAGGCGCTCAAGCGCGTCTCGCTGGTGGCCGAGCGCAACACCCCGGTCCGGCTGAACTTCGAGCAGGGCGTGCTCACCCTGGAGGCCGGCTCGGGCGACGACGCCCAGGCCTCCGAGCGGGTCGAGGCGGACCTCGAAGGCGACGACATCTCGATCGCGTTCAACCCCGGCTACCTGGAGGAGGGGCTCAAGGCGATCGACGCCGCGTACGCGCAGCTGAGCTTCACCACCCCGACCAAGCCGGCCCTGCTGACCGGCAAGCCCGCGGTGGACGCGGAGCCGGACGAGGCCTACCAGTACCTGATCATGCCGGTCCGCCTGTCCGGCTGACACCGCCTCGGGCACCAGGGGCGCGAGGGCCACAGAGGCCCCTCGCGCCCCTGTGGCTGCCCGGGCCCGCCCGACCGGCGGCGTAGGCTCAAGGAGCGCGGCAACGGCGCCGCCGTCAGGCACGGAACCACAGTGAAGGACTTGTCATGGAGCTCGGCCTCATCGGTCTCGGCAAGATGGGCGGCAACATGCGCGAGCGCATCCGCCGCGCCGGCCACACCGTCATCGGCTACGACCGCAACCCCGACCTCGCCGACGTCGACAGCGTGGAGCAGCTGGTCGCCAAGCTCGAAGGCCCCCGCGTGGTGTGGGTGATGGTCCCGGCCGGCGGCGCCACCCAGGAGACCGTCGAGCACCTGGCCGACCTGCTCTCCCCCGGCGACGTGGTGGTGGACGGCGGCAACTCCCGTTGGACCGACGACATCCAGCACGCCGAGCTGCTGGCCGCCAAGGGCATCGGCTTCGTCGACTGCGGCGTCTCCGGCGGCGTCTGGGGCCTGGAGAACGGCTACGCGCTGATGTACGGCGGCGACGCCGCGCACGTCGCGAAGGTCCAGCCGATCTTCGACGCGCTCAAGCCCGAGGGCGACTTCGGCTCGGTGCACGCCGGCAAGGTCGGCGCCGGCCACTTCGCCAAGATGGTCCACAACGGCATCGAGTACGCGATGATGCAGGCCTTCGCCGAGGGCTGGGAGCTGCTGGAGGCCGCCCCCGAGGTCACCGACGTGCGCGAGGTCTTCCGCAGCTGGCAGGAGGGCACCGTCATCCGCTCCTGGCTGCTCGACCTGGCGGTCCGGGCGCTGGACGACGACGAGCACCTGGCCAAGCTCAAGGGCTGGGCCGCGGACTCCGGCGAGGGTCGTTGGACGGTCGAGGCGGCCATCGACCACGCGGTGCCGCTGCCGGCCATCACCGCCTCGCTGTTCGCCCGCTTCGCCTCCCGCCAGGAGGACTCGCCGCAGATGAAGATGATCGCTGCGCTGCGCAACCAGTTCGGCGGCCACGCGGTCGAGTCCAAGTAAGTACCCACGGCCAGAAGGCGAGCGCAGTCCACCGTCATGCACGTCGCGCACCTGTCGCTCGCCGACTTCCGTTCCTACGCCCGGGTCGAGGTTCCGCTCGACCCGGGCGTCACCGCGTTCGTGGGCCCCAACGGGCAGGGCAAGACCAACCTGGTCGAGGCGATCGGCTACCTCGCCACCCTCGGCAGCCACCGGGTGGCCACCGACGCCCCGCTGGTGCGCCTGGGCGCCGAGCGGGCGGTGGTCCGGGCCAGCGTGGTCGCCCAGGGCGGCCGCAGCACCCTGGTGGAGCTGGAGATCACCCCCGGCAGGGCCAACCGGGCCCGGCTGAACCGCTCCGACAACGTCCGCCCGCGCGACGTGCTGGGCGTGCTGCGCACCGTGCTGTTCGCCCCCGAGGACCTCTCACTGGTCAAGGGCGACCCGGGCGAGCGCCGACGCTTCCTGGACGAGCTGCTGACCGCCCGCGCCCCCCGGCTGGCCGGGGTGCGGTCCGACTACGAGCGGGTGCTCAAGCAGCGCAACGCCCTGCTGAAGACCGCCGCGACCGCCCGCCGGCACGGCGGCGGCAAGGCCGCCGACCTGGCCACCCTGGAGGTCTGGGACGGCCACCTGGCCCGCACCGGGGCCGAACTGACCGCCTTCCGGATCCAGCTGGTGGCCGCCCTCCAGCCGCTGGTCGCCGAGGCCTACCGCCAGCTCGCCCCCGGCGGCGGGGAGACCGTGCTGGAGTACCGCTCCTCCTTCGAGGGCGAGCTCCCGACCAGCCGCGAACAGGCCGAACAGCAGCTGCTGGACGCCCTCCGGGCGGCCCGGCCGCAGGAGGTCGCGCGCGGCCTGACCCTGGTCGGCCCGCACCGCGACGAACTGCTGCTGCGGCTCGGCCCGCTCCCCGCCAAGGGCTACGCCAGCCACGGCGAGTCCTGGTCCTACGCGCTGGCCCTGCGGCTGGCCTCCTACGAGCTGCTGCGCGCCGAGGGCGGCGAGCCGGTGCTGATCCTGGACGACGTGTTCGCCGAGCTGGACGCCCGCCGCCGCGACCGGTTGGCCGAGCTGGTGGCCGGCGGCGAGCAGGTGCTGGTCACCGCCGCCGTCGCCGAGGACGTCCCGAAGGCGCTCAGCGGCGCCCGGTACGCCGTCTCGGAGGGCGCCGTGACCAGGCTCACGCCGTGAGGCGCCGGGAGCCCGTACCCTGGACCGCTCGTCGAGTCGGTTGTCCACAGCCTGGGGATGGAGCGTGATGTCGGAGGGCTCGGAGCTTTCGGGGGTGGACCTGGCCCGGGTGGCGCTGCGCGCCGCCAAGGAGCAGGCCCGCCAGCGCGGCGAGCAGGTCCGCGAGCGCCGCGAGGCCAAGCGCACCGGCCTGCGCAGCGGCGCCCGCGCGGACGGCCGCGACCCGGTGCCGCTGGGCGCCGCGCTGAACCGGCTGATCACCGAACGCGGCTGGGAGGCGCCGGCCGCGGTGGGCGGGGTGATGGGCCGCTGGTCGCAGATCGTCGGGCCGGACATCGCTGCGCACTGTGAACCCAAGTCGTACGCGGAGGCCGAGGCGATTCTCACCGTGCAGTGCGACTCCACCGCGTGGGCCACTCAACTCCGGCTGCTGGCACGCCAGTTGGTGGCACGACTGAATCACGAGCTGGGCCACGGCACGGTCCGGGTGATCAAGGTGCTGGGGCCGGACGCCCCGGTGCGCGGTTACGGGCGGTTGCGGGCCCCCGGCAGCAAGGGCCCCGGGGACACCTGGGGCTGAGCCCGCCGGAGCGGATCGGGATCCTCCGGAATCGCTGGCGGCCCGTCCAGGCGCTCTGAGCCCCCCTGTCGAGTATCGGGACACGTCCAGAGGGGATTCAGGGCGGCACATCTGCCCTCAGAGGCTGCCAAACGCCCCTCTCTGTCACTCGTACCGGTAGACTGAAGCGCAAACACCGTTGCGTGCAGCAACCGAGTCGAAACGCCGTGGTCGCACACCTGCCCGGGCAAGCGGGAAGGGGCGCGGCCCGCGCTGTGCCAGAGAGGGCGCTTCGTGGCCGATTCCGGCAACCCCAGCCAGACCCCAGACCCGTCCGACAACAAGGCGTACGACGCCAGCGCGATCCAGGTGCTGGAGGGCCTCGACGCCGTCCGCAAGCGCCCCGGCATGTACATCGGCTCCACCGGCGAGCGCGGCCTGCACCACCTGGTGTACGAGATCGTCGACAACTCGGTCGACGAGGCGCTGGCCGGCCACGCCGACACCATCGACGTGACGATCCTGGCCGACGGCGGCGTGCGGGTGGTGGACAACGGCCGAGGCATCCCGGTCGGCATCATGCCGGGCCAGGACAAGCCCGCCGTCGAGGTCGTGCTGACGGTGCTGCACGCGGGCGGCAAGTTCGGCGGCGGCGGCTACGCGGTCTCCGGCGGTCTGCACGGCGTCGGCATCTCCGTCGTGAACGCGCTCTCCACCCGTCTCGCGGTGGACATCCTCACCGACGGCGCCCGCTGGACGCAGGAGTACAAGGCCGGCGCCCCGACCGCCCCGCTGGCCAAGCACGAGGCCACCGAGGAGACCGGCACCACGGTCACCTTCTGGGCCGACCCGGACATCTTCGAGACCACCGTCTACTCGTTCGAGACGCTCTCCCGGCGCTTCCAGGAGATGGCCTTCCTCAACAAGGGCCTGACCATCGCGCTGACCGACGAGCGCCCCGAGCACGCGGACGAGGAGGGCAAGCCGCTCTCCGTCACGTACAAGTACGACGGCGGCATCGCCGACTTCGTGGCCCACCTCAACTCCCGCAAGGGCGAGGTCATCCACCCCTCGGTGATCGACTTCGAGGCGGAGGACAAGGACAAGCGGATCTCCGCCGAGATCGCGATGCAGTGGAACTCCTCCTACACCGAGGGCGTGTACTCGTTCGCCAACACCATCCACACCCACGGCGGCGGTACCCACGAGGAGGGCTTCCGCGCCGCGCTGACCGGTCTGATGAACCGCTACGCGCGCGACAAGAAGCTGCTCCGCGACAAGGACGACAACCTCTCCGGCGAGGACATCCGCGAGGGCCTGACCGCGATCATCTCGGTCAAGCTCGGCGAGCCGCAGTTCGAGGGCCAGACCAAGGACAAGCTCGGCAACACCGAGGCCAAGACCTTCGTGCAGAAGGTCGTCAACGAGCACCTGGCCGACTGGCTGGACCGCAACCCGAACGAGGCCGCGGACATCGTCCGCAAGTCCATCCAGGCCGCCAGCGCCCGGGTCGCCGCCCGCAAGGCCCGCGACCTGACCCGCCGCAAGGGCCTGCTGGAGTCCGCCTCGCTGCCCGGCAAGCTCTCGGACTGCCAGTCCAAGGACCCGGCCGAGTGCGAGATCTTCATCGTTGAGGGCGACTCGGCCGGCGGCTCCGCCAAGCAGGGCCGCGACCCGCGCACCCAGGCCATCCTCCCGATCCGCGGCAAGATCCTGAACGTCGAGAAGGCCCGGATCGACAAGGTGCTGCAGAACACCGAGGTCCAGGCGCTGATCTCGGCCTTCGGCTGCGGCATCCAGGAGGACTACGACGCCGAGAAGCTCCGCTACCACAAGATCGTGCTGATGGCCGACGCCGACGTCGACGGACAGCACATCCGCACCCTGCTGCTGACCCTGCTGTTCCGCTTCATGCGCCCGCTGGTCGAGGCCGGGTACGTCTACCTGGCGATGCCCCCGCTGTACAAGATCAAGTGGGGCCGGGACGAGTTCGAGTACGCCTACTCCGACCGCGAGCGCGACGCGCTGATCGCGGCCGGCGTGGAGGCGGGCCGCCGGCTCCCCAAGGACGACGCCATCCAGCGCTTCAAGGGCCTCGGCGAGATGAACGCCGAGGAGCTGCGCGTCACCACCATGGACGCCGCCCACCGCCTGCTGCTCCAGGTCACCCTGGAGGACGCGGCCCGCGCCGACGACCTGTTCTCCGTCCTGATGGGCGAGGACGTCGAGGCCCGGCGCTCCTTCATCCAGCGCAACGCGAAGGACGTCCGCTTCCTGGACGTCTGACGTCCGTCAAGGATCGTTGAAAGGAAACTGACCACCAGTGGTCGACGACAACCGTCCGGACGGCGGCGAGCAGCCCGAGGACAGCACCACCCTTGCCCAGAGCGGCCATCGCGTCGAGCTCATCGAGCTCGAGACCGAGATGCAGCGCTCCTACCTCGACTACGCGATGAGCGTCATCGTGTCGCGCGCCCTGCCCGAGGTCCGCGACGGCCTCAAGCCGGTGCACCGCCGCGTGCTCTACGCGATGTACGACGGCGGCTACCGGCCCGAGAAGGGCTACTACAAGTGCGCCCGCGTGGTCGGCGACGTGATGGGCAACTACCACCCGCACGGCGACACCTCGATCTACGACACCCTGGTCCGCCTCGCCCAGCCCTGGTCGATGCGGATGCCGCTGGTCGACGGCAACGGCAACTTCGGCTCCCCGGGCAACGACCCGGCCGCGGCGATGCGCTACACCGAGTGCAAGATGATGCCGCTCGCCATGGAGATGATGCGCGACATCGACGAGGAGACCGTCGACTTCGCCGCCAACTACGACGGCCGGCAGCAGGAACCCACCGTGCTGCCCGCGCGCATCCCCAACCTGCTGATCAACGGCGCCACCGGCATCGCGGTCGGCATGGCCACCAACATCCCGCCGCACAACCTGCGCGAGGTCGCCTCCGGCGCGCTCTGGGCGCTGGAGCACCCCGAGGCCTCCAACGAGGAGCTGCTGGAAGCCCTGATCGAGCGGATCAAGGGCCCCGACTTCCCCACCGGCGCGCTGATCGTCGGCCGCCGCGGCATCGAGGACGCCTACCGCACCGGCCGCGGCTCGATCACCATGCGCGCGGTGGTCGAGGTCGAGGAGATCCAGGGCCGCCAGTGCCTGGTGATCACCGAGCTGCCCTACCAGGTCAACCCGGACAACCTCGCCCTGAAGATCGCCGACCTGGTCAAGGACGGCCGGATCGCCGGCATCGCCGACGTCCGCGACGAGTCCTCCTCGCGCACCGGCCAGCGCCTGGTCATCGTGCTCAAGCGCGACGCGGTCGCCAAGGTCGTGCTCAACAACCTGTACAAGCACACCGACCTGCAGACCAACTTCGGCGCCAACATGCTCGCCCTGGTCGACGGCGTGCCGCGCACCCTCTCGCTGGACGCCTTCATCCGGCACTGGGTCGCCCACCAGATCGAGGTCATCGTCCGCCGGACGACGTTCCGGCTGCGCAAGGCCGAGGAGCGCGCCCACATCCTGCGCGCCCTGCTCAAGGCCCTCGACCAGATCGACGCGGTGATCGCGCTGATCCGCGCCTCGGAGAGCGCCGACGCCGCCCGTACCGGCCTGATGCAGCTGCTGGAGATCGACGAACTCCAGGCCAACGCCATCCTCGAGATGCAGCTGCGCCGCCTGGCCGCCCTGGAGAGCGCCCGCATCCTCAGCGAGCACGACGAGCTCCAGGCCAAGATCAACGAGTACAACGCGATCCTCGCCTCGCCCGCCCGGCAGCGCGAGATCGTCTCCGAGGAGCTCACCGCCATCGTCGAGAAGTACGGCGACGAGCGGCGCTCCACCCTGATCCCCTCCGACGGCGACCTCTCCATCGAGGACCTCATCGCCGAGGAGGACATCGTCGTCACCATCACCCGCGGCGGCTACGTCAAGCGCACCCGCTCCGACCTCTACCGCTCGCAGAAGCGCGGCGGCAAGGGCGTGCGCGGCGCGCAGCTGAAGCAGGACGACATCGTCGACCACTTCTTCGTCACCACCACGCACAACTGGATCCTGTTCTTCACCAACAAGGGCCGGGTCTACCGCGCCAAGGGCTACGAGCTCCCCGACGCCGGCCGCGACGCCCGCGGCCAGCACGTCGCCAACCTGCTGGCCTTCCAGCCGGAGGAGCACATCACCCAGGTGATGGCGGTGCGCACCTACGAGGACAAGCCGTACCTGGTGCTCGCCACCCGCGGCGGCCTGGTCAAGAAGTCCCCGCTCAAGGACTACGACTCGCCGCGCTCCGGCGGCCTGATCGCCATCAACCTCCGCCAGGACGAGGAGGGCCGGGACGACGAGCTGATCGGCGCCGAGCTGGTCTCCGCCGACGACGACCTGCTGCTGATCTCCAAGAAGGCCCAGTCGATCCGCTTCAAGGCCACCGACGAGGCGCTGCGCCCGATGAGCCGGGCCACCTCCGGCGTCAAGGGCATGTCCTTCCGCGAGGACGACGAACTGCTCTCGATGAACGTGGTCCGCCCGGGCACGTACGTCTTCACCGCCACCGACGGCGGGTACGCCAAGCGGACCTCGGTCGACGAGTACCGTGTCCAGGGACGCGGCGGATTCGGCATCAAGGCGGCGAAGATCGTCGAGGGCCGGGGCTCGCTGGTCGGCGCCCTGGTGGTCGAGGAGACCGACGAGATCATGGCCATCACCCTCTCCGGAGGAGTGATCCGGACCAGGGTTTCCGAGGTTCGTGAAACCGGACGTGACACCATGGGCGTCCAACTGATCAACCTCGGAAAGCGCGACGCGGTGGTGGGCATGGCCCGCAACGCCGAAGCCGACGAGGAGGAGGGCGCGGACCTCGACGCCGAGGCGACCGCGACCGCCACCGAGCACGAGACGGAAGGCGCGCCCGACCAGGGCTGACGCTCGACCGTGACCGTGGTGCCCGTCCCGCTTCCGGCGGGGCGGGCACCACGGGTTGACCGCAGGCCAACGGGGCAGGCGGAGCACGAGCACAACACGGACCAGGGCGGTTCGATCGGCCTGGCGGACGGTTCGGGAGGACCACGGTGAGCGGAGCCACGGGTGCTGGAGGTGCCACGGGCGGCGGGCTGTCGGGCGGACCGGGCGGGACACCGTACGGCGCGCCGCAGCGCCCCGAGCACCCCGCCACGTCCACCTCGGTGATGCCCCCGGTCGGCCAGGGCGGTGCCGCGCAGCCCGGCTACGGCGGCCAGGCCCCGGCCGCCCCCGGCACCCCGCCCTCGGGCGGGTTCTCCCAGCCCACCACGTACGCCAAGGGCCAGCCCACGCCGCCGCGCGGCACCCCCGGCCCGGGCCCCCAGGGCGGCGCCCCCGGCGGCCAGGCCCGGCGCCCCGCGGGCCCCGCGCAGGGCTCCGGCGGCGGCACCGGCCGGATCCGCAAGGCCCGCCTGCGGATCACCAAGGCCGACCCCTGGTCCGTCATGAAGGTCAGCTTCCTGCTCTCGCTGGCCGTCGGCGTGATCATCATCGTGGCCTCCGCGGTGCTCTGGATGACCCTGGACGGCCTCGGCGTCTTCGACTCGCTGACCAGCACCCTCAAGGACGTCACCGGCAGCGACAGCTCCGGCGCGTTCAACCTGATGGACTACATCGGGTTCGGCAAGGTCATGATGTTCACCACCCTGATCGCGGTGGTCGACGTGGTCCTGATGACCGCCCTGTGCACCCTCGCCGCGTTCATCTACAACACCGCGGCCGGCTTCACCGGCGGCATCGAACTCACCCTCGCCGAAGAAGACTGATTCCGCGTCGGCTCGCGGAATTCCCGGGGCCCCCAAGGCTGTTGAAGCCTTCGGGGCCCCTTCGCCGTCTCCGGCGGCAATCGGGTGACCGGGCGGCGCGCCGGGATCGGCCGCACCGCCCCCACGTGGACAAATGAACTGACGAACGAGCACGGGGCCGGCCGGCCGCGACAGCGGACACCGGGCGGCCCGGAGGGTACGGCCGGTCGAGAGGTCCGTGATGGCGGAGAACGCACAGCAACTGGTCCGAGCGCTCGAAGGCCTGATCGGCCGTCGAATCCCGCTGCGGGTGCGCACCTGGGACGGCTCCCAGGCCGGCCCGCCGGGCGCCCCCACCGTCGTCCTGCGCAACCGCCGGGCCCTGCGCCGCCTGATCTGGTCCCCCGGCGAACTCGGGCTGGCCCGCGCCTACGTCTCCGGAGACCTCGAACTCGACCCCGGCACCGACCTCTACGAGGTGCTGGACGCCGTCGCCGGCTTCGCCGAGGACCCGGACGTCCGCGGCCTGCGGATCGGCCCCCGACAGCTCCTCGGCGCCCACGGCCGCCGACTGCTCGCCACCGCCCTGCGCCTGGGCGCCCTCGGCCCCGCCCCCGCGCCCCCGCCCGAGGAGGTCCGACGCCGCCACGGCGGCCTGCACAGCCGCCGCCGCGACCGCGCCGCGATCAGCCACCACTACGACGTCGGGAACGACTTCTACGGGCTCGTCCTCGGCCCCACCATGGTCTACTCGTGCGCCTACTGGACGCCCGGGGCGAAGAGCCTGGAGGCCGCCCAGGAGGCCAAGCTCGACCTGATCTGCCGCAAGCTCGGCCTGCGCCCCGGCATGCGCCTGCTGGACGTCGGCTGCGGCTGGGGCTCGCTGGTCCTGCACGCCGCCCGCCACTACGGCGTCCGGGCCGTCGGCGTCTCCATCTCCACCGAGCAGGTCGCGCTGGCCCGCAAGCGCGTCGCCGAGGCCGGCCTGGCCGACCGGATCGAGATCCGGCTGCAGGACTACCGGGAGATCCCCGACGGGCCCTTCGACGCCATCTCCAGCGTCGGCATGGCCGAACACGTCGGCTCGGCCCAGTACCTGGTCTACGCCCGCCACCTGTACGACCTGCTCGCCCCCGGCGGCCGGCTGCTCAACCACCAGATCGCCCGCCGCCCGCTGGAGCCCGGCGAGGAGTACCGGCTCTCCCCCTTCATCGACCGGTACGTCTTCCCCGACGGCGAGCTCTCCCCCGTCGGCACCACCGTCTCCCGCCTGGAGGAGGCCGGCTTCGAGGTCCGCGACGTCGAGGCGCTACGCGAGCACTACGGCCGCACCCTCCGCGAGTGGGTCGCCAACCTGGAGGCCCACTGGCCCGAGGCCACCTCGCTGGCCGGCCGCGGCCGGGCCCGGGTCTGGCGCCTCTACATGGCCGCCAGCGCCCTCGCCTTCGAGCAGAACCGCATCGGCATCAACCAGGTCCTGGCCGTCCGCCCCACTCCCGCCGGGGCCTCCCGGCTCCCCGCCACCCGCGCCCAGTGGCTCGCCGAGGCCGCTGAGCAGCACCGTCCGGAGGGGGCCGCGGATACGGATTTGGGAGATCGGCCCTCGGTCCGCTAATCTTTCAGTGCGGCAAGGGCCTATAGCTCAGACGGTTAGAGCGCTTCCCTGATAAGGAAGAGGCCACAGGTTCAAGTCCTGTTAGGCCCACCGGCGCGAAGGCCCCGCACAGCAGCAGATCGGGGCCGACGACCATATTCATCTCCGCAGAACACACCACATAACAC
>NZ_JBSGDD010000121.1:0-17301 GCF_053602195.1 Kitasatospora sp. NPDC004531
CCACCACACCCCCAACGGTCCGGATCAACGGGCAACACCGCACATCCAACCGCGCGCAGCACCAACCCGGCGAACCATCCCGGTCAAAGCACTAGCGATGCACGAAGAGGTAGGCGCCGCCCACCAGCAGGGCGAGGCCCAACAGGATCGCCAGCACCACGAAGCCGACGAGCAGCGCGGCGACCCCGGCGCTCACCGCGAGGCCGAACCGCGCCGTGCGCTCGCCGTGCTCGACCGCGGCCGCGTAAGCCCGGTCGTCATCCCAGCTCTGCTCGTCCATGGCGCTCCTTCCCACCGGGACGCTACCCCCGGCGGTCCCTCTCGCAGCCACCGCCCTGTCGCTACCTCTTCGCCGCCCGGTGCCGCTTGAGCAGCGCCGTCAGCGTCGGGTGGTCCACTCCGGCGTTCAGGCCCGCCACCAGGTCGTCCGGGCACAGCTCGTACAGGTCGCCCCACCGCCGCCGCGACCGGTTGTCCCAGATCCGGTACCCGCCCGGGACGCCGCGCGCCACGTACCGCCGTCGGCCCATCGCACCCCCTCCGCCGCGACGGACGGTACCGAGCCGGGGTCGCGGCCTCAACCGAAAAACGGCCCCCGGAATCCGGAGGCCGTGGGGGTGGTGCGGGCGTCAGTTGCCGACGAACACCGTGAGCAGCAGCCAGACCACCGGGGCGGTCGGCAGCAGCGAGTCCAGGCGGTCCATGATGCCGCCGTGGCCGGGGAGCAGGGTGCCCATGTCCTTGATGCCGAGGTCGCGCTTGATCATCGACTCGGCGAGGTCGCCGAGGGTCGCGGTGACGGCCGCGCAGCCGCCCAGGATCAGGCCCTGCCACCAGGAGCCGCCGTCGATCAGGAAGTGCATCAGCAGCGCGCCGGCGATCATCGACAGGCCGATGCCGCCCGCCAGGCCCTCGCGGGTCTTGCCGGGGCTGATGGTCGGCGCGAGCTTGGTGCGGCCGAACTTGTAGCCGACGGCGTACGCGCCGGTGTCCGAGCAGATGGTGACCACCAGGAACAGCAGGATCCGCCAGGCGCCGTCGTCGGCGGCCAGCATCAGCGCCACGAAGGTCGCCAGGAACGGCACGTAGAAGGCGGTGAACACGCCTGCCGTTATGTCGCGCAGGTAGTTCTCCGGCGGCGTGGCCATCCGGGCGACCATCATCGCCAGTCCGGTCAGCGCCAGGATCGCGGCCGCCCACTGGCCGCCCTCGAAGTAGCCGGTCACCACCATGCCGACGCCGCCGACCAGCAGCGGGATCTGCGGGACGTGGATGTCCTTGCGCTCGGCGAGGCGGCTGGTCAGCTCCCGCATGCCGACGGCGACGGCGGCGGCCACCACGACCATGAAGACCGCCTTGACCACGAACAGCGAGGCCGCCACCACCGCTCCGAGGCCCACCCCCACACCTATCGCGGCGGGCAGGTTGCGGCCGCCGCGCGGCTTGCGGGGCTGCTGATCGGTCTGGGCCACGGGGGTCTCCTGGGCGGGGGGCATGAACTGAGTCTGTGCCGCGCCGCCCCCTTCGCCATACCGGAGGCCGCCGCGAATGACCCGTTCGGTGCCGGCCCGGGTCGAGCCGCGCCCCGGGCCGGGCGGAGGAACCGCCGGTCCGGGGCGTACGCGCGGGGGTCTGGGGTCAGACCTCCAGCAGCTCGGCTTCCTTGTGCTTGAGCAGCTCGTCGATCTGCGCCACGAACTTGGCGGTCAGGTCGTCGAGCTCCTTCTCGGCGCGGCGGCCGTCGTCCTCGCCGATCTCCTTGTCCTTGACCAGCTTGTCGATCGCGTCCTTCGCCTTGCGGCGGACGGCGCGGACCGAGACCTTGGCGTCCTCGCCCTTGCCGCGGGCCTGCTTGATGTACTCGCGGCGGCGCTCCTCGGTGAGCTGCGGCAGCACCACCCGGATGACGGAACCGTCGTTCGACGGGTTGACGCCGAGGTCCGAGTCGCGGATCGCGGTCTCGATGGCCTTCAGCGCGGTCTTGTCGAACGGGGTGACCATGGCCATCCGCGGCTCCGGGACGGAGAACGAGGCCAGCTGGTTGATCGGCGTCAGGGCGCCGTAGTACTCCGCGACGATCTTGGCGAACATCGCCGGGTGTGCACGGCCGGTGCGGATGGCGGCGAGGTCGTCCTTGGCGACCGCGACGGCCTTCTCCATCTTCTCCTCGGCCTCGAGGAGGGTCTCGTCAATCACTGTGTGCTCCCTGTCCGGTTCATCTGCTGTTGTCCCGTACCGGTGCCCCGGACGGCTGTTGCTGCTCAGTGCCCCCGACGCCTAGGCCCGGGCGGAGTCCTCGCTGATGAGTGTGCCGATCTTCTCACCCTTGACCGCGCGGGCGATATTGCCCTCGGCGAGCAGTTCGAAGACCAGGATCGGCAGACCGTTGTCCTTGCACAGGGTGATCGCGGTCAGGTCGGCGACCTTCAGGTCGCGGGAGATCACCTCGGTGTAGTCCAGCGAGTCGAACCGGACCGCGGCGGGGTTGCTGCGCGGGTCGGAGTCGTAGACGCCGTCGACACCGTTCTTGCCCATCAGCAGGACGTCGGCGTGGATCTCCAGCGCGCGCTGCACGGCGGTGGTGTCGGTGGAGAAGTACGGCATGCCCATACCCGCGCCGAAGATCACCACGCGGCCCTTCTCCAGGTGCCGGATGGCGCGCAGCGGCAGGTACGGCTCGGCGACCTGGCCCATCGTGATGGCGGTCTGCACGCGGGTCTCCATGCCCTCCTTGATCAGGAAGTCCTGGAGCGCGAGGCAGTTCATCACGGTGCCCAGCATGCCCATGTAGTCGGAGCGGGCCCGGTCCATGCCGCGCTGCTGGAGTTCGGCGCCGCGGAAGAAGTTGCCGCCGCCGATCACGATGGCGACCTCCGTTCCCGCGCGGACCACCGTGGCGATCTCACGGGCGATGGCGTGCACCACGTCCGGGTCGACGCCGAGGCCGCCTCCGCCGGCGAACGCCTCGCCGGACAGCTTGAGCAGTACCCGGCGGCGGGAGCCGTCCGGTGCGGTCTCCTGCGTCTCCTGCATGGACTTTCCCTTCTCCGCCTGCTGGTCAGCAGATCTGCAAGTGCTACTCACGGCGTCGGACGTGCGGGCCCGGTGCCGTGTACACGAGAGGAGGCCACTGCCGCGGGAACCGGTACGGTCTCCTGCACGGCAATGGCCTCCTCGTCGTTCATGGTGCCGACGCCGCCCTCACGGGGTACTGGAGGGCGCGATCGGCGCGTTCCGCCGTCCTCGCGGACGGGCGCTCTCCCACCTTATGTCCGGCTCGGGGCCGGTCCGGGCGGGAGGAGTCGCGCGGAACGGTCTCAGGCGCCGACGCGGAAGCGGACGAAGCGCTTGAGGGCGACGCCGGCCTCGTCGAGGACCTTGGCGACGGACTTCTTGTTGTCCTTGGCGAACGCCTGCTCCAGGACGGCGTTCTCCTTGACGAAGCCGGTGACCCGGCCCTCGACGATCTTCGGCAGGGCAGCCTCGGGCTTGCCCTCCTCGCGCGCGGTGGCCTCGGCGACGCGACGCTCGTTCTCGAGCTCCTCGGCCGGGATCTCCTCGCGGGACAGGTACTTCGGCGCGAAGGCGGCGATGTGCTGCGCGACGTCCTTGGCGGTCTCGGCGTTCTCCTGGTCGAGCTCGACGAGGACACCGATGGTCGGCGGCAGGTCCGGGTCCGACTTGTGCATGTAGACCGCGACGAAGCCGTCGTTGTCGAACTGGGCGAAGCGACGGAAGACGATCTTCTCGCCCAGGGTCGCGTTGGCCTCGTCCACGAACTGCTGGACGGTCTGGCCCGGGGCGATCTCGGAGGCCAGGGCGGCGTCCAGGTCGGCCGGGGAGGTGGCGGCAACGTGCGCGGCGATCGCGTTGGCGACCTCGACGAACTTGCCACCCTTGGCGACGAAGTCGGTCTCGCAGTTCAGCTCGACCAGGACGCCGGACTTCTTGTCCTCGGCGATCAGCGCGGCGACGGCGCCGTTGGAGGCGTCGCGGCCCTCGCGCTTGGCAACGCCCTTCTGGCCCTTGATGCGAAGGAGCTCGACGGCCTTCTCGACGTTGCCCTCGGCCTCGTCCAGGGCCTTCTTGCAGTCCATCATGCCGGCGCCGGTGAGCTCACGGAGCTTCTTGACGTCCGCGGCGGTGAAGTTCGCCATGGTGTGATCTCTTCTCACGTCTCGCGTGTCTGCGTGGGAAAGTGCCGGGGCCCAGGGTTGTGGGCCTCGGCACGGGAGAGAGGGGCACCCACCGGCTCAGCCCGGCCGGTGCCCCTCACCCTGGTGGTACGTCAGGCCTGCTCGGCCTCGGCGGCCGGAGCCTCGGCGGGGGCCTCGGCAGCAGCCTCGGCGGCGGGGGCCTCGGCGGCCTTCTCGCCCTCGAGGATCTCCTTCTCCCAGGCGGCCAGCGGCTGGTCGGCACCCGGCTCGGCCTTCGCGTCGCCCTTGGCGACACCGGCGCGGGACTTCAGGCCCTCGGCGACGGCGTCGGCGATCACGCGGGTCAGCAGGGTGACGGAGCGGATCGCGTCGTCGTTGCCCGGGATCTTGTAGTCGACCTCGTCCGGGTCGCAGTTGGTGTCGAGGATGGCGACGACCGGGATGTTGAGCTTCCGGGCCTCGCCGACCGCGATGTGCTCCTTCTTGGTGTCCACGATCCAGACAGCGCTGGGAACGCGCTGCATGTCGCGGATACCGCCGAGGGTCTTCTCCAGCTTGTCGTACTCACGCTGGAGGACCAGGAGCTCCTTCTTGGTGAGGCCCGAGCCGGCCACATCCGTGAAGTCGATCTCGCTGAGCTCCTTGAGGCGCTGCAGACGCTTGTAGACGGTCGAGAAGTTGGTCAGCATGCCGCCCAGCCAACGCTGGTTGACGTACGGCATGCCCACGCGGGTCGCCTGCTCGGCGATGGCCTCCTGGGCCTGCTTCTTGGTGCCGACGAAGAGGACGCTGCCGCCGTGGGCAACGGTCTCCTTGACGAACTCGAAGGCGCGGTCGATGTAGTTCAGCGACTGCAGGAGGTCGATGATGTAGATGCCGTTGCGCTCCGTGAAGATGAAGCGCTTCATCTTCGGGTTCCAACGACGGGTCTGGTGACCGAAGTGGACGCCGCTCTCCAGCAGCTCCCGCATCGTGACGACGGCCATGTGCCGTGCTCCTCTGTGTTGCCCGGCGCGCCGCGAGGCAGTGCGCTCTACGGGGTGCCGGGGCTCTCGGTTTGTCCGTGCCGGTCGGGCGACCGTCACGCCTGACGCCCCGACGTGCCAAGCCGCTCGGCCTGCGCGGGGCTTGCGGCCTCGGCAGGCTCGGCGGACCGAGCGGCACTCGCACCGTCCGACCGTTCCCGGAGGGGGCGGGCCGTCGGTGGCGGGGCGTGCGAAGTCGACCCGGCAGACCGGGTCGCGTGTGAAGTGTACGGGAAGCCCCGAGCGGCGGGCGACTCCGTGCGGTCCCGCCGCCCTGTTCAGCACCGCTTCGGCACCGCCGCGGGCGGGCTGCCTGCCACCGTTCACCCCTGCGGGGGACGGCAGTTGTCCACAGGCCCGGGTTGTCCACAGGCTCCGGAATCGGCGGGCGGCGACAGCGGCCGGGCCGCCACGCTGGGGGCGTTCGCGTTGAGCGGGCTTGTCATGGTTTGCGCCGGGTGCGGGCGCGGCGCCGGTTTAGACGCGCTTCGAGTGGCGTTACGGGTGGCGTCACGGGTGGCGAGACAAGCGGCGCTTCGAGTCGTGTGTCGTGTGAGGAGGAGGTCGGCGTGGGGCGGGTCCTGGCACTGGTGGCAGGGGTGCTGGCCGGGTGCCTGCTCGCCGGCGGGGGCGGGGGCGGTGGCGCGCTTCCGACGACGTCGGCCACTGTCGGCTTCGCGGTGTTGCGGGCCGGGCCCGGGCGGGTGTGGCCGGTGGGCGACCGGTCCGCGTTGGTGCGGCGGTTCGACCCGCCGCCGACGCGCTGGGCGGCCGGGCATCGCGGGGTGGACCTGGCTGCCGCGCCCGGGGCGACGGTGCGGGCGGCCGCGCCCGGCGTACTGACGTTCTCCGGGCGGGTGGCCGGGCGCCCCGTCGTGGTGGTCACCCACACCGGCTCGGGCACTCCCCCGCTGCGGACCACCTACCTCCCGGTGACCGGCTCCCTCCCCGTCGGCACCGCGGTCGCGGCGGGCGACCCGATAGGCGAACTCACCGCCGACGCCGGGCACTGCCCCACCACCTGCCTGCACTGGGGCCTGCTCCGCGGCACCCGCTACCTCGACCCGCTCGCCCTGCTCGGCACCGGCCACGCCCGCCTGCTGCCACTCGGCCCGCCATGACGTCGGACGGGGTGGGCCCGCGCGCGGGGTCAGCTCACGCGCGAGGTCAGCTCGTGGCTCGGGCGGGTTCCGTGGCGACCCGGGCTGCCGGGGCGGTGCCAGTGGTGCTTGCGGCGGGGCGGAGGCCGTCCAGGGCGAACCGCACCGCCGCGTCGGCGATCTCGGCCTCGTCGCCGGCCTCCCGGACTCGGTCGATCTGGCGGACGGCCGCCTCCACCACGCCTTGCAGCAGCGCGGCCGCGACGGCCGGCCTGGCGTGGCCGAGCTCCTCCAGGGTGCGCATCACCATCGCGGTCAGGCCGCTGTGCGCGGCCCTGATCCGGGCCCGCGCGGCGTCGTCGAGCTCGTACTCGGCGACGGCCACCAGGGCTCGGTGCACCGGATCGGTGGCCAGCGCCACCTGCCCACGGACGTACGCCTCGATCCGCTCGGCCGCGCCGTCGCAGGCCGCCATGCCGGCCTCGATCTCGGCGGCCCACAGCGGGAGGTCGACCGCGCAGAGCGCCTCCACCAGCTCCGACTTGGACCGGAAGTACTCGTACACCGAGGACCTGGCCAGACCGGCACGCGCAGCGAGGGCGCCGAAGTTCAGCGCCTCCCTGCCGCCCTCCGCCAACAGGACGCGCGCGGCGTCCAACAGTGCTGCCTGCTGCAACTGTCGATGCTCGGCCACCGTGGCCGCCCGGATTTTCGGCACGCGCCAACTCTACGGACGCCGACGGCCGACGGGGGCGCACATCGCGCACCCGCCGACCCCGCCGTCGTACCGCTGCCGCCCGGCCACCGCGCTGCTGCCCCGCCGTCGTACCGCTCGCTCAGCGGGCGTCGGACATCTTCGCCCGCAGCTGCAGCACCGACTTGGTGTGGATCTGGCTGACCCGGCTCTCGGTCACCCCGAGCACCTGGCCGATCTCGGCGAGGGTCAGGCCTTCGTAGTAGTAGAGCGTCACCACCGTCTTCTCGCGGTCGGGCAAGGTGTTGACCGCCGAGGCCAGCAGGCGGCGCAGCTCGCGATCCTCGGCGATCTCGACCGGGTTGTCCGCACCGTTGTCCGGCAGCGTCTCCATCAGGGTCAGCCGGTCGCCGCCCTCGCCCGCCGAGTGCAGCAACTCGTCGAGCGCCACCACATTGGCCAGCGACAGCTGGCTGAAGATGGTGTGCAACTCGTCCAGCGCGATGCCCATCTCCTCCGCCACCTCGGGATCGTGCGGCGTCCGCCGCAACCGGGCCTCCAGGGTGGCGTAGGCCCGCTCGACCGCCTTCGCCTTCTGCCGCACCGACCGCGGGATCCAGTCCAGCGCCCGGAGCTCGTCGATGATCGCGCCGCGGATCCGGCTGATCGCATACGTCTCGAACTTGATCGCCCGGTCGATGTCGAACTTCTCGATCGCATCAATCAGGCCGAACACCCCGGAGGACACGAAGTCCGCCTGCTCCACATTGGCCGGCAGCCCCACCCCCACCCGGCCCGCGACGTACTTCACCAGCGGCGAGTAGTGCAGGATCAGCTGGTCTCGCAGCCCCTGGTCACCCGTCTCCTTGTAGGAGCGCCACAACGCCTGCAGCGCCGACTGCACTCCTGCCCCGGGCGGCGCCGCCGCGGGTGCGGACGCTGGTGCCGCCGGGACGGACGGAGACGCCGGCGTCGGTTCCGGGGTCGGACCGGGCAGCGCGACCGACGCTGGGAGCTGCGGCGCTTCCTGCCCCGGGACCTGCCCCGCGCACTGTCCCGAGTCCGACGCCGGGGCGGGCGTCTCCACGGAACGTTCCGCCTCCGGACCGCTCGCCTGTCTGCGCACCTGCGAGCTCCGGACGGGGGCGTCGCCCGGTTTCACCTTCGACCGTGCGCCGCGCCTGGATTGGCCGCGCACCTGCCGACCGTTCGCCGGCAGCGCGTCGGCGGAGGAGGCACCCGGCGGCGACGCGTCGGCCGCGGTTCGCCCGGACCCACCCGCCGCCCGCGACCCCTCGCCCTCCCGGCCATCGCCGTACTGGCCGTCACCCGAGTGTTCGGCACGCGGCTCCGACGCCGATCCGCCCAGCGGGCTGCCGGCGGGCCCCTCGGCGCGCGGCCGAGGTTTGGCCGGCCCGCCCGACGGCCCGGTTGACGACCCACTCGACGGTCCGCTCGACGGCCCGGTCTGTGGGCACGGCAGTAGGTGGCCGGGCCGTTCGGCGGCTGGGCGCGTCGAGGGCTGCCGATCCGACGGCCCTTGGGGGACGGGGGGACGGGGAAGGGGCGAGGGCGAGGCGGGACGGGCCTGGGACTGTGGGGTCGCGGTCGGGGTGGTGCCCGACCTCGTCATTCCCACGACTCCCGAGGGCCTGGCCCGCAGCTCCGCAGCGTTGCGGGTCTCGGCCCCCGTCCCGTCCGAGGACCGACCGTCACCGGTCACCCTGTGTCCGGGAATGTGAGTGGGCATGCGTTGGTCTGCGCCGTTCTGCCGAGTCATGTGCTGATAGGGACGCCATAAGCGAGCGTAGCGTGACCGAGTAGCTGCACAGTGCTACCGCCACTCGGACGTCGCCCGATCCGGTGGCACTGGCGGGCTTCACCGGCGCGTCGCGGCGCGCGCCCCGGCCGACCCCCGGGCGCTCCGCTTACGCCGGGCCGCCGACCAGCACAGACCTCCCTAAGGCATCGAAATCTCCGCGTCACTCACACTCGCCCCTGTCGCCCGACCGGGCTCAGCTGTCTCAGCGCCGCTCTCAACTCACCTTGGGTTCCTTCCTGTTGACGGCGTGCTCCGTTCGGTCGACCTTCCATGTCCGTGGTTGCGCAAATCCGATCACTTGCGGCGCACCAACCTCCAATGCGCTCCGTGGCGTTCGACGAAGCCCAGCGAGCTCAGCTCGTGCAGGTGGTGCACGGTCTCCTGCGGGGAGAGCGCCGCGTACTGGGCGAGTCGCTGCACCGGTGCGCCGTCCGCGCTCGCCGGCACCGCCTCCAGGACGCGGGCCACCGAGGGTGCCAGCGCGTCGCGGGGCAGGATCGGACCCGCTCGCTCCGGCGACAGGTCGTCACCGATGGAGCCGATCAGCTCGCCGACCTCGGTTCCATTGGTGACCAGCGTCGCCGCACCGCTTCTGATCAACGCGTGCACTCCGGCCGAGAGCTCGGACGTCACCTGGCCGGGGACGCCCATGGTGTGCCGGTTGAGATCCATGGCACGGCGCGCTGTGCTGAGCGCGCCGCTGCGCGGCGCCGCCTCGACCACAACGGTGCCTCGGGTGAGCGCGGCTATCACCCGGTTGCGCAACACGAATCTGAACCTGGTCGGGTTCATCCCGAGCGCCAGTTCGCTCACCAGCAGTCCGTCGTCCCCGATCCGGGCGATCAGCGCCTCGTTCCCGCGCGGGTAGCAGATGTCCACGCCGCTGGCCAGGACCGCGATCGTCATCCCGTTGACGGCCAGCGCACCCTGGTGGGCGGCCGTGTCGACTCCGTACGCGGCTCCGGACACCACCACCCAACCGCGTTCGGCCAGTTCGGAACCGAGCTGGCCGGCGATGTGCCGCCCGTATGCGGTGCAGGCGCGGGATCCGACGATGGCGACCGATCTCAGCGCCAGCAGGCGCAGCGAGGGGAGCCGTGGCCCCGGCCGACCTCGGACCCACAGTCCGACCGGGCGGCTGTCACCCAGGTCGTCGAGCTGTGAAGGCCATTCGGTGTCGCCCGGAATGATGAACTTCCCACCGAGCTTGGCGATTCGTTCAAGGTCGATGGCCGGGTTGAACTTTCGAAGCCTCTCCTGGTAGGCGGTGATCCGGTCTGCACCTAGGCCGAGTTGGCTCGGCGATGCTCCGTTGTAGAAGCCCCGCACCAGGCCGACGACCCCCAGGCGTTGGATCGCCCGGCCGATGGCCGCGTCACCGGGTTCGATCAGCCGGGTGAGCGCTGCTCTGGCCACCCGCTCGGGTTCGGGCGGGTCGGGTGTGGTCCCCGCCGCGCCCCACCGGATGGGCCGGATGACTCGCTGGTCGCTCCGCACCATCCCCGTGCGAGTGGAATGACCGACAGCGCTCGGATCGGCGGTGCAGTGCCGGGTCGCCCTTTCGGCGGTGCGGACCGCATGGCCTGCGGCAGCCGCGCCCTCCGGGGCCGGCAGGCGAGGATCTGCCGTGACCGGGCTCGCTTGTCGGAGGGTGGGCGGGCCGGCGCCCCTGATCAGGTGGCGCAGCCGGTCATGGCCGTCATTCGCCGCATGGGGGTCGGGCGGATGCGGCGGAGAGAGGCTGTCGGGTTGGCCCGGCAGAGTGGGGACTGCGGGACGCGCTGCGGTCATGGTCGAGGTCCTCCTGCTGGTGCTGGTCGGCGGGTCGGTCGCCGGGGTGGCTGCGCGGGCGCGGGTGCGTGGTCGGGTGGGCTACGGGTCGGCCGGCGACTGCTGTGGCGGGTGTTCAGAACTCCGCTCCCAGGTCGGCGTCCGCGTCGTAGTACTGGTCGGATCGGCGGTCGGTCGGGCGGGTGACGCGCTGGACCCCGGTGCGGAGGGTGAGCGCGGTCTGGACGTCGGTGCGGGTGGGGCGGGGGCGGCAGGCGAGGTCGGCGACTGTCCACGCGACGCGGAGGATCCGGTCGAGGCCTCGTGCGGTGAGCAGTCCTCGATCGAGGTCACGCTCGGCGTCGGTGAGCGAGCCGGGTGCGAGTTGCCAGCGCGTGCGCAGCTCGTGCCCGGGCACTTCGGCGTTCGTCCGCCACGGGGTGTCGGCGAGGCGAGCCGCGGCTCGCTCGCGGGCCTCCCGCACGCGTTCGGCGACCGTGGCCGTGCTCTCGGCCTTTCCGCCTTGCTGCATCAGCTCGGCCCGGCTGACTCCGGAGACCTGGACTTGGAGGTCCACCCGGTCGAGCAGTGGCCCGGACAGCCTCGCCTGGTAGCGGTTGACCATGACGGGGGTGCATTCGCAGCCTTCTCCTCTCAACGAATGGCGGCCGCAAGGGCAGGGGTTGGCGGCGAGGCAGAGCAGGAAACGCGCGGGCAGCCGCATCGAGCCTGCGGCTCTGGCGATCATCACCTCGCCCGATTCCAGGGGTTGGCGCAGGGCGTCGAGGACCCGGACCGGGAATTCGGGCGCCTCGTCGAGGAAGAGCACACCTCGGTGGGCGAGGGAAACGGCGCCGGGTCGGGGCAGTCCCGTCCCGCCGCCCACGATGGCGGGCATGGTGGTCGAGTGGTGCGGTGCGCAGTACGGCGGGGTGTCGATCAGTGGGCGGTCGGCCGGGAGGATGCCGGCCACGGAGTGGATCGCCGTCACTTCGAGGGCTTCGGCCTGGGTGAGTGGTGGGAGCAGCGCGGGGAGCCGTTCCGCGAGCATGGTTTTGCCGGCTCCGGGTGGCCCTTTCAGGTACAGGTGGTGGCCGCCGGCCGCGGCGATCTCCAGGGCTTGGCGGGCTTCGTGCTGCCCGGCCACGTCGGCGAGGTCGGGGCGGCCGGCCTGGTCCGAGCTGACGTCGCGGACGCCGAGCCCGGGAAGCAGCAGTCCGGCGTACGAGGAGTCGGGACGACCGGTGGAGAGGTCGGGTGGTTCGTCGGGGACGGGGGCGTTGGTGAGGATCGCGATGAGCTGGCGCAGGCTCCGTACCCCGAGAACGGAGACGCCTGGCACCAACTCGGCTTCGGCTGCGGTCTGTTCGGCGACCACGATCTGTCGGTAGCCGGCGTCCGCCGCGGCCAGCACTGCGGGCAGGACGCCGCGCACCGGGCGTACCCGTCCGTCCAGTCCGAGTTCGCCGATGATCAGCAGGCCGTCGATCGACGCGGGGTCGAGCCGTTCGGCGGCTGCCAGCACGGCGCAGGCCACGGCCAGGTCGTAACCGCTGCCGCTCTTGGGTACGGAGGCCGGGGTGAGGCCCACGGTGAGTTTGCGCAGCGGCCACTTCTCGCCGCTGTTGGAGACGGCTGCGCGGACCCGGTCACGGGCTTCCAGGAGGGCCTTGTCGGCGAGGCCCACCAGGCTGAAGGCTGCGAGTCCGGGTTCGAGGTCGGCCTGGACCTCGACCACGACGCCGTCCACCCCGACCAGGGCGACCGAGCAGGTTCGTGCGAAGGCCACGTCACACCGCCCCGCGCAGGTGCTCGACCGCGGCGGCGCCCCTGAGCGGGTTGACCACGGCGACCAGGTCGATGCGGACTCCGCCGGGCGGCGGAGGCGCCGGCCCGCCGGTCACGGTTTCGTCCGGCGGTTCGGTGCCGTCCGCTCGCTCGGCGGCCAGCACCAGGCGGGAGAAGTGCATCGGCCAGCGTTCGGCGAGCCACCGTTCGGCGAGGTGGCGCAGCCGGTCGGCCTTGGTGCGGTCGATCGCTTCTGACGGCTGTTGGAAGCCGCGCTCGGACCTGGTCTTCACCTCGCACACCGCGAGGGTGTCTCCGTCCAGCGCGACGATGTCGAGCTCGCCCTCGGCGCAACGCCAGTTGCGCTCCAGGATGCACAGCCCGCCCTCCACGAGCCGGCGGGCGGCGACCTCCTCGCCGTAGCGTCCGAGGCCGTTGGTGGAAATCTTGTTGGGATTCTGCACGGCAATCACCTCCGGCCGAAGGTTGCCTTCGCAGCCGGGAAGTGGGCCAGTGGAATCGGCAGGCCTGTGGATAACTCGGGCCTGTGGATAACTCAGGTCGCTCGTCCGAGTGACAAATCCGGAAATGGGCTGGACAAGCGGCGATCTCAGCTACCAGTCTCGGTGGCCCGGGCATCGCCGCAGGTCACCACGGTGCGGCCGCTCGGTGCGAAGGGCGCGGTCGGCCGCGCCGTTCCTCGCCCACCCCGGGCTGTCGGACCCGGGGCGCTCCCGGGCCGGCCGTTCAGCCGCCGAACGGTCAGTTCCCGAACGCGGAGTCGTCCGAGGGCAGCTCAAGATCGCTCTTGGCCAGCTCCTCGATATTCACGTCCTTGAAAGTCAGAACGCGCACCTTCCGAACGAATCGGGCCGGTCGGTACATGTCCCAGACCCACGCATCCGCCATCGACACCTCGAAGAACACCTCGCCCTGCACCGAATGCACCTGCAGGTCGTAGTCGTTCGTCAGATAGAAACGCCGCTCGGTCTCGATCACGTACTTGAACAGGCCGACGACATCCCGGTACTCCCGGTAGAGCTTGAGCTCCATCTCGGTCTCGTACTTCTCGAGGTCTTCGGCACTCATTCCAAGCGTCCCCTCACTCGTCACGTCCACCCCATTGTGGACCACCGGGCCAGTGCTCAGAGCCGTACTGGCGGTTCTGGCGGTCCTTCCGTCAGAACCCGTTCCATCAGCGCGGCCAGTCCGCGCGGATACACGGTCTCCTCTGTGGTCCTCAACTCCCTTGCCGTCCACCAGCGGAGGCCGAGCAGCAGCGCGTGCTCCTCCGCCCCGCTCTGCCGCAGTGCCACCTCGACCTGGCCGGTACGGGCCAGGTGGAACCACTGCTCCTGTTCGTAGTCCCTGCCCCGGAAGGAGAACCTCACCGTGCCGTACGCAACCAGCGGTCCCCACTCCACCTCGGTCAGCCCGATCTCCTCGGCGAGCTCCCGCCGTGCCGCTTCGCCCGGGCTCTCGCCCGGTTCGATGCCGCCGCCCGGGGTGATCCACCAGTCGGTGCCCGGCGTGGCCGGGTCGGTCCCGTGCAGCAGCAGGACGCGCCCGTCCGGGTCCAGCAGCAGCACGCGAACGGCTCTGCGGCGTTCGACCATCACCTGGTTCGCCTCCGTCCTGAGGTTCTGCGCGCGCTTCCGGGCCGGCCCCGACGTACCGCCGGCCGCCGACTCAGGCCTTCCGCCGCCCCCGCAGCTTGCCGCCCAGCGACACCGCCCAACCCGCCGCCGAGGCGAGCACGATCAGGGCCGCCCCGCCGACCGACGTCCAGGCGGCGGGCACCAGGGCACCCGCCTCGTGCGCACGCGGCGCACCCAGTTCGTCGAAGGCCGTGGTGCGCTCCTCCAGCCCGGACCGGGACAGCGGAAGGATCACCGCCTCGACCCTCGCCCGCACCCCGGACGCGGGAACGGTGCCGAAGGCCACGTCGAGATGGCTGCGCGAATCCATCGAGTTGCCCCGAAAGTCACCGAGCAGGAACAGCCGCCCCTCGGGCACTGTCACCGAGAACTCGGTGGCGACGACGGTGGCCTTGGCCAGGTACGGCTCGGTCAGCTGGTGGCCGTTGACGGTGATCCGCCCCTCGCGGTCTCCGGAGACGGTGTCACCACCGACCGCGGCCACCCGCTTGACCAGGGTGGCGTTGCCCCAGTCCGGGTCCTGGAAGACCACGACGTCGCCACGCCCGATCGACTTCTCGTCAGCAGTGCGGGCGAGGACGGTGTCGCCGATCTCCAGCGTGGGGCTCATCGAACCGGTGGGGATCTTGTAGGGCCGGTACTGGACGGCGAGCACCGCGAATCCCCCGACCAGCATCACGAAACCAATCGCGATCACCACACCCTGCACGATCGAGGCAGGGCTTCGGCGGCGGGCCGGCCCGGCCTCGGTAGGCGGTGTCCGCTCCGCGACGCTGCTCATCGGCTTCGCCCTCTCCTGGCGCTCACGCGCTCCGGGCGAGCGCTCGCTGCCTGCCTGCTCGTCACCGTCCTGGGCTGGACAGCACTGCGGGCCGTGGCACGTGCGAGCAGATTACTCACGAGTACCACGGCCCGCGCAAGAGTCAATCGCGGACGGTCAGCGACGGCGCTTGCGCACCCACCACACGGCGGGGACGGCCAGTGCCGCGCCGGCCAGCGGCGGGGCGAGCGGACCGGCGGCCGCCAGGCCCTTCTGGTCGAAGGTGTCGGGGACGGGCAGCGTCGCCCAGTCGCCGATCGGCCAGGCCACCACGAACGCGCGGCCGACGACGTTCCCGACCGGGACGGTGCCGCCACCCGGCTGGTCCATGTGGTACCGGGAGTCCAGCGAGTTGGCGCGGTGGTCGCCCATCACCCAGATCCGACCGTCCGGCACCTTCACCGGGCCGAACGGCTTCTCCCCGCACGGGGTGTTGCCGGCGAAGATGTACGGCTCGTCCAGCGCGATGCCGTTCACCTTCACCGGGCCGGAGCCCTGGCACTCGACGGTGTCCCCGCCGACCGCGATGACGCGCTTGATCAGGTCCTTCTCGTCGCTGGACGGCATCAGCCCGATGAAGCTGAAGACGTCCTGGACGCCTCGCACGAAGGAGTTGCTGCTGCGCTGGGCGGGCTCGTCGTTCAGCCACCCGCCCGGGTCCTTGAAGACCACCACCTCGCCGCGCTCCGGCTCCGAGCCGAACCAGGGGGTGAGCTTGTCCACCAGCACCCGGTCACCGACCTGGAGGGTGTTCTCCATCGAACCCGACGGAATCGAGAACGCCTGGACGAAGAAGGTCTTGATCACCAGAGCCAGGATCAGGGCAATGCCGACGAGGATCGGCAGCTCCTTCCAGAAGGAACGCTGCTTGGGAGCCTTCCTGGCCCTGGCCGGCGCCTCCGAGTCGCTCTCCTCCGCCGTGTCGGAGTCGGCCGCCCGCAGGGCGTCACCGTCCTCGACGTGCCGTCCCTCGGAGTTGCCCGAAGGCTCCCCGTCGGGCTCCGGAGCACCTGAGCGGGCACCGATCACCAGATCCCCCACGACATCTCCTCCCTGCTGTGCGGACGCCTGCGCGCCCGCGCTCACCAGTGCCGCACAGCGGGCACCACACTCTGCGATCGACCGAAAACCCGCCTCTGGCTTGCCCTACCAGGGCACGCCCGACACCAGGTCGGAACCGAGCACTTCAGCACTTCTCTATCACTCCCGGTCCGCCGACCCGTGTTTCCACGCGCCGACCGGACCGTCAGTCAGCCATCGGCCCGGCCCGCCGGTGCGCTCTCCACCGCCGAGCAACGACCGGGAGGACGCCCAACACACCCATAACGAGCGGGGGTTCCGCAGGAATCGGTCCAACGGCCGATGATCCTGCCACTCGCACCGGCAGTGAGGAGAGTGAATCGGGGACACCCAGTTGACCGAAGTGGGGGAGCGGCCACGCGACCACGAACGCACGGCCGACCACGTTCGCCACCGGGACGGTCCCGGCACCCGGGTTGCCCATGTGGTAGCGGGAGTCGGCGGACAGGTCGCGATGGTCCCCCATCACCCACAGCCGCCCCTGAGGGACCGTCACCTTGAAGGTGATCCGCGAGGGTACGTTGCCGGGCGCGATGTACGGCTCGTCCAGCGGAGTGCCGTTCACGCTCAGCCGGCCCTGGGCGTCGCAGCACTCCACGGTGTCGCCGGCGACACCGATCACCCGCTTGATCAAGTCCCGCTCGTCGTCGGAAGGAAGGAGACCCACCGCGGAGAACACCGACTTGGCGTGCCGAAGCACGGATCCGTCCGCGGACGGCTTGTGGTCATTCTCCAACCAGCCACCCGGGTCCTTGAACACCACCACCTCGCCGCGCTTCGGCTCCGAGCCGAACCACGGGGTGAGCTTGTCCACCAGCACCCGGTCACCGACCTGCAGGGTCGGCTCCATGGAACCGGAGGGGATCACGAACACCTGGACCAGAAAGGTCTTCAGCACCACCGCGATGACCAGCGCCACCAGCACGATCACCGGCAACTCGCGCAGAAAGGAGCGACGGCCACGACGCGCAACCCGCTTGGCAGTACGCCGCCGCTCGGCACGACCGCGCCCGATCCTGCTGCCGGCCGCACCGTCCGCGCCGCCGTCGACGGCCGCTTCCGTGCCCGATGCTCCGCTGCTCTCATCGGCAGCGCCGGCAGCCCCGGCCCAGCCGGACGGATCGGTCGGGCCCGACAGGCCCGACGGGTCGGACTGGCCGGTCAGCTCGGCGTCGTTCACCCCGCCAGCGCCCCCCGGCGCCGCGGCGGGCAGGTACACCGACTCCGGTGGTTCCTGGTGGCCGTCGTGGGGCCGCCCCCCGCCATCGGCCGGACCCTCGGAGCCGGCCGGGCCATCGGTGGCGGCCCGGGGTCTACCTCTGCTCCCCATGGCCACCAGTCCCCTCAATCGCGGCGAATGCCGCCGGGCGGTCGAGCGAGCTCGTCC
>NZ_JBSGDD010000122.1:0-17071 GCF_053602195.1 Kitasatospora sp. NPDC004531
GAAGCACCGGCAAACCATCCAAGTACACCCAGTACGAGGACGGTTCGCCGGCACTCCCAGCCGGGCGCCCGACGCCGCGCGCTGATCCGACAAGATCGACCGGACAGGCCCTGGCCCCGGCTGGCACCATGACGAGGGCCGCCCGACGGCGGGCCGGCATGCAGACGAGGGAGTCGGATCATGGGTCGGAAGTTCGTGGTCAAGGAACGCCTGTTCGCGGTCGGCGACGACTACTGGGTCGAGGACGAGCACGGCGAGAAGTGCTTCCTGGTGGACGGCAAGGTGCTGCGCCTGCGCGACACCTTCGAACTCCAGGACACCGACGGCAACACGGTCGCCACCGTCCGGGAGAAGGTGCTGACCGTCCGCGACGCCATGAAGATCGAGAACGCCGACGGCGACGTGGTCGCCACCGTCCGCAAGAAGCTGTTCACCCCGTTCCACGACAAGTACCACGTGGAACTGGAGAGCGGCGGCGAGTGGGAGGTGCACGGCGACCTGATCGACAAGGAGTACACCGTCAAGCACGACGGGCACCGGCTCGGCGAGGTCTCCCGCAAGTGGTTCAGCATCCGGGACACCTACGGCGTGGAGATCGAGGACGGCGTCGACGTCCCGCTGATGATCGCCGTCGCGGTCTGCCTGGACCGCCTGGTCGAGCACAACGACTGATCCGCTCCCCCGTCGCCGCCCGCCCCGTGCGCTATGTTGTGCCGGTCCTCGGCACGGGGCCGGCAGGCGGACACCAGGGGGCGGAACCCGATGAGCGACATCCTGCACCAGTTGGGTTACGCGGCGGCCTACGGCGGTGTCGGCCTGGTCCTGCTGCTGCTCGGCGTGGTCCTGGTGGATGTCCTGACGCCCGGTGAACTGCGCCGCCAGATATGGATCGAACGCAATCGCAACGCCGCCGTGGTGCTGAGCTCCGCGCTGCTGTCGGTCGGCGCGATCGTCTTCACCGCCGTGATCTCCACCTACCAGGAGTTCGGCAAGGGCCTGGCCGCGGCCGCCGTGTTCGGCCTGTTCGGCCTGCTGCTGATGGCGGTGTCGTTCTGGGTGCTCGACCTGGTCACGCCCGGCCGGCTCGGCGAGCTGCTGGTCGACCCCGAGCCGCACCCGGCGGTCTGGGTGACCGCGGCGACCAACCTGGCGGTCGCCGCCATCGTCTCCGCCGCCATCTACTGACGCCCGCTCGGCCGGCGGCCGCCCGCTCGGCCGGGCCGCTCAGCCGGCCGCCAGCCGCTCGGTCAGCCGGGCCTTCACGGCGGGCCACTCGTCGGCGAGCATCGCGAAGAACACGGTGTCCCGCCAACTGCCGTCCCGGCGCTGCTTGTGGCGGCGGAACGTGCCCTCGTACGTGGCGCCGAGCCGGCGGATCGCGTTCTGCGAGCGCTCGTTGCGGATGTCGGTGCGCCAGCTGACCCGGCCCATCCCGAGGTCCTCGAAGGCGTGGGTGAGCATCAGCAGCTTCGCCTCGGTGTTCACCGCCGTCCGCCACGCGGAGCGCGCGTACCAGGTGCCGCCGATCTCCACCTGCTCCTCGGCCGCACTCGCCTCGAAGTAGCACGTCACCCCGATCGCCCGGCCGTCGGCGAGCGAGATCACCGCGTACGGCTCGCAGTGCACGTCCGCCAGCCGGTCGTCGATGTTCCGCGCCATCTCCTCCAGGGTGCGCGGCAGCGGCACCGGCACCCAGCGCCACAGTTCCTCGTCCCCGCCGCCGGCGGCGAACAGGTCGGGCACGTGGGCGCGGGTCAGCGGCTCCAGGCGGATGTGGCGGCCGGTCAGGACAACGGGGGCGGGCAGTTTCGCGGTCATGCGCACACCGTAGGGGCAGCTTTGCACTAGGCGCAAGCAATATCTGCACTAGTACAAACTTCCCGGCGCATGCGAAAGGCCCGGCACCCCCGCGGACAGGGGTGCCGGGCCTCGCGAGGTCCGTCCTACAGGAAGGAGTTGATCTCGATGGTCTCGGTCCGGCCGGGGCCGACGCCGATCGCCGAGATCGGCGCGCCCGACATCTCCTCCAGCGCCTTCACGTACGCCTGCGCGTTCTTCGGCAGGTCGGCGAAGGTCTTCGCCTTCGAGATGTCCTCGCTCCAGCCGGGCAGGTTCTCGTAGATCGGCTTCGCGTGGTGGAAGTCCGACTGGTTGTACGGGAGTTCCTCGACCCGCTGCCCGTCGATCTCGTACGCGACGCAGACCGGGATCTGCTCCCAGCCGGTCAGCACGTCCAGCTTGGTCAGGAAGAAGTCGGTCAGGCCGTTGACCCGGGTCGCGTAGCGGGCGATCACCGCGTCGAACCAGCCGCAGCGCCGGTCGCGGCCGGTGGTGACACCGCGCTCGCCGCCGATCCGCCGCAGCGCCTCGCCGTCCGCGTCCAGCAGCTCGGTCGGGAACGGGCCCGAGCCGACGCGGGTGGTGTAGGCCTTCAGGATGCCGATGACCCGGTCGATCTTGGTGGGGCCGATGCCGGAGCCGGTGCAGGCGCCGCCCGAGGTCGGGTTCGAGGAGGTGACGAACGGGTACGTGCCGTGGTCCACGTCCAGCAGGGTGCCCTGGCCGCCCTCCAGCAGCACGACCTTGCCGGCCTTCAGCGCCTCGTCCAGGACCAGCGTGGTGTCCGCCAGGAACGGCTTGATCTTGTCGGCGTAGCCCAGGTACTCCTCCAGCACCAGGTCGGCCGGGATCGCGCGGCGGTTGTAGAGCTTGACCAGCAGCTGGTTCTTGTCGTGCAGCGCCGCCTCGATCTTCTGGCGCAGGATCGACTCGTCGAACAGGTCCTGGACCCGGATGCCGACGCGGTTGATCTTGTCGGCGTAGGCCGGGCCGATGCCGCGGCCGGTGGTGCCGATCCGGCGCTTGCCGAGGAAGCGCTCGGTGACCTTGTCCAGCGTCCGGTGGTACGGGGTGATCAGGTGGGCGTTGCCCGAGATCAGCAGCTTGGAGGTGTCGATGCCGCGGTCGTTCAGGCCCTGCAGCTCGGAGAGCAGCACGCCCGGGTCGATCACCACGCCGTTGCCGATCACCGGCACCACGTTCGGGCTGAGGATGCCGGAAGGCAGCAGGTGGAGGGCGTACTTCTGGTCGCCGATGACCACCGTGTGACCGGCGTTGTTGCCGCCCTGGTAGCGGACGACGTAGTCGACGGAGCCGCCGAGCAGGTCGGTGGCCTTCCCCTTGCCCTCGTCTCCCCACTGGGCACCAACGAGCACGAGTGCCGGCACAGGCGTACACCCCTTCCGGTTGGGGCATCCTGCGAAGACCGCAGTCTGCCCCGAGATGGACGAAGCCCCTGGCGCAATGGCGCAAGGGGCTCTTGCACCGAGAGATTACCTGAGGAAGGACCGGTCGTGTCGTCGCTGTCCACGCCCGTATCCCGCCCCCCGGACGCCGAGGGGGCCGGGCCGCTCCTGGTGGTGCTGGACCCGTCGGCCAGGCAGGCGGACGGCGAATCGGTGCGGATCGCCAAGGATGTGCTGTGCGGCGGCGCCGACGTGAAGGTCACGCTGCCGGAGAGTCCGTCCGAGCTCGACCGGGTGCTCGCACATCGGGGCAAAAGGCGCGCGGTGGTGATCGGATCGGACCAGGCGCTGCAGCGGGTGCTGCAGGCCCTGCACCGGCAGCGGGAGTTGGACGCCGACCCGGTCGGCCTGGTCCCGGTCGGCGGCCCGGTGGCCACCGCGACCGCCCGGCTGCTGGGCGTCCCGACCGAGCCGGTCGCGGCCGCCCGGACGGTGCTGGCGGGCAGCGCCCGGCGGCTCGGACTGCTGCTCGACGACGGCGGCGGGGTGGTGCTCTCCGAAGTCCGCTTCACCGGCCCCAGGCAGGGCCGAACGGGTGGCTGGCGTTCGCTATGGGCGAAACTGGCTGCGGCCGAGCAGGCGAGCCCCTCCGGATCCGAGGAACTGCGCATCGAGGCGGACGGCCTGCTGCTGGCCGACGTCCACCAGCGGGTCCGCCACCTGCGGGTCGCCATGGTCGACGGGGCCATGGAGCTCGCCCTCGACCTGGACGGCAGCCCCTGCCGCCGGCGGGCCGGCCTGCTCACCGTGGCCGGCCGCGGCTTCGGCTACGAGGCCGACGGCTGCCCGGTCGGCCCGGTCCGCCACCGCACCTGGACGGTCCGCCCGGACTCCTGGCGGCTGCTGCTGCCCGCCGGGTGAGCAGGCTCACAGCGCGGGGGCCGCGGGGTCGTCCGTCCACCGTGCGAAGGCCTGATGACAAGGGCGTGAAGCCGGCCACCCGAAGCGGAAAACCTGGTAAGGACCGGGGTCTACGCGCGTACCGCGAGGCTGCCATCAGGGCGTTCCCGCCATCTGCCCTAGACTCGGAGACGTGCCACGTGGTGACGGACGACTCAACCACGATCTTCTTCCCGGCGAGAAAGGCCCCCAGGACGCTTGCGGCGTCTTCGGCGTCTGGGCTCCCGGCGAGGAGGTCGCAAAGCTCACGTACTTCGGCCTCTATGCCCTGCAGCACCGCGGACAGGAATCCGCGGGCATCGCAGTGAGCAACGGCTCCCAGATTCTCGTCTTCAAGGACATGGGACTCGTCTCCCAGGTCTTCGACGAGACCTCCCTGGGGTCGCTGCACGGGCATATCGCCGTCGGACATGCCCGCTACTCGACCACCGGGTCCTCGGTCTGGGAGAACGCCCAGCCGACCTTCCGGGCGACCGCCAACGGTTCGCTGGCCCTCGGCCACAACGGAAACCTGGTGAACACCGCCGAACTCGCGGCGAAGGTCGCCGAACTGCCCGGCGAGGAGCACGTCTCCCGCTCCGGGCGGACCGCGGCGACCAACGACACCGACCTGCTGACCGCCCTGCTGGCCGGCCACCCCGAGCTGACCGTCGAGGAGGCCGCACAGAAGGTGCTGCCCGACGTCAAGGGCGCCTTCTCGCTGGTCTTCATGGACGAGCACACGCTCTACGCCGCCCGTGACCCGCAGGGCATCCGCCCGCTGGTGCTGGGCCGCATCGAGCGCGGCTGGGTGGTCGCCTCCGAGACCTCGGCCCTCGACATCGTCGGCGCCAGCTTCATCCGCGAGGTGGAGCCCGGCGAGCTGATCGCCATCGACGAGAACGGCATGCGCTCCTCGCGCTTCGCCGAGGCCAAGCCCAAGGGCTGCGTCTTCGAGTACGTGTACCTGGCCCGCCCGGACACCTCGATCGCCGGCCGCAACGTGCACCTCTCCCGGGTGGAGATGGGCCGCAAGCTGGCCGCCGAGGCCCCGGCCGACGCCGACCTGGTGATAGCGACTCCCGAGTCGGGCACCCCCGCTGCGATCGGCTACGCCGAGGCCAGCGGCATCCCGTTCGGCTCCGGCCTGGTGAAGAACGCCTACGTCGGCCGCACCTTCATCCAGCCCAACCAGACCATCCGCCAGCTGGGCATCCGGCTCAAGCTCAACCCGCTGCGCGAGGTCATCCGGGGCAAGCGCCTGGTGGTCGTGGACGACTCCATCGTCCGCGGCAACACCCAGCGCGCCCTGGTGCGGATGCTCCGCGAGGCCGGCGCGGCCGAGGTCCACATCCGGATCTCCTCGCCGCCGGTGAAGTGGCCGTGCTTCTTCGGCATCGACTTCGCCACCCGCGCCGAGCTGATCGCCAACGGCCTGTCGGTCGACGAGATCGGCCGCTCGCTGGGCGCCGACTCGCTGGCCTACATCTCCATCGACGGGATGATCGAGGCCACCAAGCAGCCCAAGGACAAGCTCTGCCGGGCCTGCTTCGACGGCGAGTACCCGATGGAGCTGCCCGACCCGGCACTGCTCGGCAAGCTGCTGCTCGAAGCCGAGATCGCCGGCGGCCAGGCCAAGCAGCCGGTCCGCGGCAAGCAGACCAGCGACCTCGACGGCGTGCAGTCGCTGCTGGGTGGCGCGGGCGCGGCGGACGCGCTGCGACGCCCGTAATCCAGCGCACCGCCCCCGGCACGGGCCGGGGGCACCCCATCCCGGCCCCGGCCGGGGGAGGCAGCACCACCACTTCGAAAGGGCCACACCAGGTGACCAGCAACGAGACCGGGGCGACCTACGCCGCCGCGGGTGTCGACATCGAGGCCGGCGACCGTGCCGTCGAGCTGATGAAGCAGTGGGTGAAGAAGACCGACCGCCCCGAGGTACTGGGCGGCCTGGGCGGCTTCGCCGGACTGTTCGACGCCTCCGCCTTCAAGCGCTACGAGCGCCCGCTGCTGGCCTCCGCCACCGACGGCGTGGGCACCAAGGTGGCCATCGCCCAGGCCATGGACAAGCACGACACCATCGGCCACGACCTGGTCGGCATGGTCGTGGACGACCTGGTGGTGTGCGGCGCCGAGCCGCTGTTCATGACCGACTACATCTGCGTCGGCAAGGTCGTCCCCGAGCGGGTCGCCGCCATCGTCAAGGGCATCGCCGAGGGCTGCACGCTGGCCGGCTGCGCGCTGATCGGCGGCGAGACCGCCGAGCACCCGGGCCTGCTCGGCCCCGACGAGTACGACGTCGCGGGCGCCGGCACCGGCGTGGTCGAGGCCGACGCGCTGCTCGGAGCGGACCGGGTCCGCGCGGGCGACGTGGTGATCGCGATGGCCGCCTCCGGCCTGCACTCCAACGGCTACTCGCTGGTCCGGCACGTGCTGCTGAACGAGGCCGGCTGGAAGCTCGACCGCCAGGTCGAGGAGTTCGGCCGCACCCTCGGCGAGGAGCTGCTGGAGCCGACCCGGATCTACACCCTGGACTGCCTGGCGCTCACCCGCGCCACCGAGATCCACGCCTTCTCGCACGTCACCGGCGGCGGCCTGGCCGCCAACCTGGCCCGGGTGATCCCGGACCACCTGCACGCCCGCCTGGACCGCGGCACCTGGACCCCGTTGCCGGTGTTCCGGACGGTCGCCAAGGTCGGCGCGATGCAGACCCTGGAGATCGAGAAGACCCTCAACATGGGCGTCGGCATGGTCGCCGTCGTCCCGCCGGAGTCGGTCGACGTGGTGCTGTCGGTGCTGGAGGACCGCGGCGTCGAGGCGTGGCTGCTCGGCGACGTGGTCGAGCGCGACGCCGAGCACGACGGCGGCGCGGCGCTGTACAACGCCTACGAGGCCTTCTGACCCCGGGCACGGCGAAGGGCCCCGCCACCGGCGGGGCCTTTCCCATGCCGCTCGGCGACAGCCCGCGCGGAACAGGTACGCCGAAAACCGGCCCGGCGCCCGCAGGGAGCGCCCGGACCGGTCCGGTCGAAGAACTTACGCGCGGCGACGAGCCGGAGGAGTGTCCTCGTCCTCGTCGTCGTCGTCGTTGTACATGTCGGCGTACGCCGCGTAGGGGTCGTCCTCGTCGTCGTCCTCGATCGGCTCAGGCTCGATCGCGGTCGACGGAGATACACCCAGCTCGTGAGACAGACGGTTAGCGTCGAACCCGCCGCTGTTGTACTTCAGCTCGCGGGCGACCTTCGTCTGCTTGGCCTTGGCCCGGCCGCGCCCCATGGGTCGACCCCCTCAACGGTGGGGCTCACGGCCCCGAGTCTGACACGTGTTGATGATCAGGTCCGGCCTGCCCGAAGTGGGAAACCGTCCCTTGGAGCATTAACGGTACCTGTTTCCGCCGCCGGACGGTACGTCGCCGGTGTGACGTGGCGCGCACCCAAGCCCCCTCGAACCAGGTCCGCCCAGGTCAGAGGGGAATTTCGGGGCTTTTGCAGGCTGTCCGGCGCGATGCCGGTCCCGTCGTTCCTGCAGAGATTATCCCCCGAAGGAGGCGCGGTATCGCCCGTTCGGGGGACAGACTGAGAATCCGGTTCCACATCGTGATGCGCGGGGCGGGCGGCGCCGGCCCCGCGCGTCACGACGGGTCGCGGGTCAGCCGCGGCGGGCGGCCGGCAGCAGGACCGAGCGCAGCGCGCTGATCTCCCGCATCCGCTTCTCGGCGAGCCGGTCGGCGGCGACCGCCGGCGGGATGCCGTCGGCGGCGGCCCGGGTGAAGATCTCCAGCGTGGTGTCGAAGATCCTGGTGGCCTTGTTCTTCGCCCGGTCGAAGTTGAAGCCCTCGATCTCGTCGGCGACCTGGATCACGCCACCGGAGTTCACCAGGTAGTCGGGCGCGTACAGGATGCCCCGGTCGGCCAGGTCCTTCTCCACGCCCGGGTGGGCGAGCTGGTTGTTCGCCGCACCGCAGACGATCGAGGTGCCGGCCGCGCCGAGCGCCCCCACCGTCTCGTCGGTGAGCGCGCCGCCGAGCGCGCACGGGGCGTACACGTCCAGGTCGGAGGCGAGCAGGGCGGCGGTGTCGGCCACCACCTCGACCTCCGGGTGGGCGGCCCGGACCCGGTTCACGGCGGCCTCGGACACGTCGGTGACCACCACGGTGGCGCCGTCCGCGACCAGGTGCCCGACCAGGTAGTGGCCGACCTTGCCGACACCCGCCACGCCGACCCGCTTGCCGCGCAGCGTCGGCTGGCCCCAACGGGCCTGGGCGGAGGCGCGCATGCCCTGGAAGACGCCGAACGAGGTCAGCACCGAGGAGTCGCCGGCGCCGCCGTGCTCGGGCGAGCGGCCGGTGACGAACTCGGTCTCCCGGGCGATCACGTCCATGTCCTGGACGTAGGTGCCCACGTCGCAGGCGGTGACGTAGCGGCCGCGCAGGGACTGCACGAAGCGCCCGTAGGCGCGCAGCATCGCCTCGTTCTTGTCCTTGTTCGGGTCGCCGATGATCACGGCCTTGCCGCCGCCGAGGTCGAGCCCGGCGAGGGCGTTCTTGTAGCTCATTCCGCGGGAGAGGTTCAGCGCGTCGGTCAGCGCCTCCTCCTCGCTCGCGTACGGGAAGAACCGGGTGCCGCCGAGGGCCGGGCCGAGAGCGGTCGAGTGGATGGCGATGATCGCCTTGAGACCGGTGGAACGGTCGTGGCAGAGCACGACCTGCTCGTGCCCGTCGCCCTCCTGGCCGGTGCCGAAGACTCGGCCCAGCACGCCTGGTGCGGGGTGCGTGGTGTGTACGTCGGTCACGGTGGTGACTCCAGCAATGATGGCCCGCGACGGTGGTGCGGGCGTCTGGTCGAAGCCTAGCTCCGGGGCTGCCTTCGAATCTGCCCCCGGGCGGGCCCCGGGCTATAACGATCGAAGCCGTCTCCCGGACACCCTGACGCGTCCCGGAGGCGCGTGCGACCATGCGGAGCGTGACCGTCCCGCGCACCTCCGTGCTCCCGCCGTACACCGCCCAGTTGCGGGTATACGAGCCGCTGGCCGCCTACCCCGAACCGGACCGGGCCCGCTGGCAGGCCTACGCCGCCGCCCACGGGCCGGACGCCGACGGACCGGGCCGGCCGGTCACCGGCGCCGCCCTCGCCGAGCAGCGCGCCGCCCTCGCCGCACTGGCCGCCCTGACGCCCCGCCCGCTGCCCGAGCAGGAGGACGGACAGGCCTACGTGCGGGTCGCGGACGGCGTCACCTACATCTGCCCGTGGACGACCCGGCTGCGCGGCTGGCTGGCCCTGCAGGAGCTGCGCCGCACCATGCCCGCGCACCTGGTGGACACCGTGCTGCCGCCCGCCCTGCGGGCCGCCGCCGAGACCTCCCGGACGCGCTGGCAGCAGGACCACCCCGACGCCCGGCCGTGGATCCGCTCCAGCCGCTGGGAGGTGCCGCTGCACTGGTTCCTGGCCTTCGGCGAGGAGGACCGCCACCACCTGCCGGCCGGTGAGTACGGCTCCGCCGGGGACGGCGAACGCCCCGAGCCCGCCGCGCTGTTCTACCTGACCCCGATGGTGCAGGCCCGCCGCCGGATCGCCCGCGCCTACCGGGCACTGCGCGAGAAGGCGGCCGGCGCGGCCCTCGCCGAGGGCGCCGAGGAGGTCGGCCGCTGGCTGGAGGAGTTCCACCCCCGCTCGCTGGTGGAACTCGACTACGGCGGCCTGGTGCAGCTGCTCGGCCCGCGCGCGGTGGCCGAGGAGCACTCGGTGGGCGAACTCGCCGCCGGCCTGGCCGCCCTGCGGGCCGGGGACGCGGCGGGGGCGCTGCGCCGCTACGAGGCGCTGTCGGCGCGCTGGCGGCGGGTGCTGGCGCTGCGGCAGTCCTCCTGAGCGTGATCGGACCGGGGACGGGGGAGGCTCTCGGGCTGAGGGGGTGTCAGAAAATGCCCTCTGGTCGAAAACCGGTGCGAGAGTCCAGGATGGTCCATACCATTGGGAGGGTTTTTGGGACCATGGTCCCAGATCGGGTCAATACCTGAGAAACGTGACACTACTCACCGTTGACGTCATCTCAGACCTATGTGCCAAAATGGGACAACCAACCCAAGCTCACTCAGGCGTGCCGCACCGTGACCGGACGTCACCGCTGTGTGACTGTCCGCTATGGGGTGGTCCATGGCCATCCGTCGCCCTTGAACCCGTGAGGGGTCAATTTTGACGGTTTGGCCGATAGGGCTGGACGGATGGTGTAGTTGTAGACACCAGGACAAGCCGTTCGTCCTATAACCGACTCGGCCCGTCCGTGCCATTTCGGGCATCGCGGGTCAAGGTGCAGAATTTGAAGGATAGAACCGCCCTGGTTCGGTTCTCCCGAGGAGGCCGCTCATGACCGCTCGTACCCCTGACGCCGAGCCCCTGCTGACGCCGGCAGAGGTCGCCACCATGTTCCGCGTGGACCCGAAGACGGTGACCCGCTGGGCCAAGGCAGGCAAGCTCACGTCGATTCGGACCCTCGGCGGCCACCGCCGCTACCGCGAGGCGGAGGTGCGCGCCCTGCTGGCCGGTATTCCGGCCCAGCGCACCGAGGTCTGATCCCCGCTCTTCCCCGGGTGCCGCACCCCGACTCCGCCGGGTCGGGAAAGGCGCTCGGCAGCCCCTGGGGCCGCTTCTCCGACTCCGCCGGGTCGGGGGTGCGGCCCTTCGGCATGTCGGGGCCCGGAATGCGGGATTCCCGTGGGGCTCGTGGGGGAGGGGGGAATTCCCGGGAATGACAGTACAATTTTACATATTAAATCAGGGCCCTTTGCGGAGATGCTCCCGAAGTACTCTCCTGAAAGGGCGTCAGTGACGGTGATCACAGCGCCGTTATCTTGTGCCGGCCCGGGAAACGCGATAGGGCCCGGAACCGAAGTTCCGGGCCCTGCGCTTCCTGCGATCCCGACGGGACTTGAACCCGCGACCTCCACCTTGACAGGGTGGCGAGCTAACCAACTGCTCCACGGGACCAGTGATCTGATCCTTGCCCGCCTGCTCTCGCCTGCGAACAAGACAGATCGTACTGCATGGCGACCCCCCAGGTCGAACCGGCTCCCGCCGGGCCTCAGAGGGTCGCCGCGGCGGCCTCCATCGCCTTCAGGATGCGCTTCTCCGACACCGGGGTCGGCGTGCCCAGACCCTGCGCGAAGAAGCTCACCCGCAGCTCCTCGATCATCCAGCGGACCGCCGCGATCTCCGGCGACGGCTCCCGCCCGGCCGGCACCTTCGCCAGCAGCTCGCCGTACGCCTGCTGCACCGCCTGCACCTTCAGCAGGTTCTGCAGGTCCCGCTGCGGATGGTCGGGCAGCGCCTCCAGGCGGCGGTCCACCGCGATCAGATAGCGCTTCAGGTCGCCCAGGCGCTGCCAGCCGGTGTCGGTGACGAAGCCCGGGTGCACCAGCGAGGCCAGGTGCAGCCGGACGTCGTTCACCGCCGACAGCAGCACCGGGCTGGACACCGACTTCAACCGGTTCGACGCCTTGTGGAAGGCGATCAGCGCCGACGCGGTCTTCAGCGTGGTGTCCGCCGACAGCTCGTACAGGTCCGCCCGGACCTGGTCGTACAGCGCCGTGAACGCCTCCGCGTCCCAGGCCACGCCGCCCGCCCGGGCCATCAGCCGGTCGGTGGCGGCCGCCACCACGTCCTCGAACATCGCCGGGATCGAACCGTGCGGGTTGTACGACAGCGCCAGCTTCGCCTGGTTGCCCAGGCGGCCCTGGATCGCCTTGGCGGGCGAGTTGATCCGCAGCATCAGCAGCCGGCGGGTGCCCAGCCACATCGCGCGCTGCTGGGCCTCCGGGGTGTCGAACAGCTTGATGCCGACGCTCGTGCCCTCGTCCACCAGCGCCGGGTAGGCGCGCAGCGAATGGCCCCGGGTGCGCTGCTCGAAGGTGCGCTGGAGCACCGGCAGGTCGTCCGGCCAGGCGGTCAGGCCGGTGCGCTCGATGCCCCGGCCGGACGCCGCGTTGGACAGCGTCGCGGACAGCTTCGGGCGCAGGCTCTGGCGGAGCTCCTCCAGGTCCTTGGACTCGGCGAGCTTCCGCTTGCCGTCCACCACCCGGAAGGTGACCTTCAGGTGGTCGGGGATCCGCTCCTCGTCCCAGGACTCCGGCGGGATCGGCAGGCCCGACATCCGGTGCAGCACCCGCTCCAGGGTCGGCAGCAGCGGCTCCTGGCGGTCGGTCAGTTCGCGCATCGCGGCCCGGGCGTAGTCCGGGGCGGGCACGAAGTTGCGGCGGATCGCCTTCGGCAGCGAGCGGATCCAGGCGGTGACCAGCTCCTCGCGCAGGCCCGGGATCTGCCAGTCGAAGCCGTCCGCGACCACCTGGTTGAGCACCCCGAGCGGGATGTGCACCGTCACGCCGTCCGCGTCGCTGCCCGGCTCGAACTGGTACGTCAGCGGGAAGCGCAGCTTGCCCTGCTGCCAGACGTCCGGGTAGTCGGCCTCGGTGACGCCGTCCGCCGAGTCGTTGATCAGCATCGACTTCTCGAAGTTGAGCAGGTCGGGCTGGTCCCGGCGGGCCTTCTTCCACCAGGCGTCGAAGTGCCGGGCGGAGACCACGTCCTCGGGCAGGCGGGCGTCGTAGAAGTCGAACAGGGTCTGGTCGTCCACCAGGATGTCCCGGCGGCGGGCCCGGTTCTCCAGCTCCTCGACCTCGTCGAGCAGCTTGCGGTTGTCCGCGAAGAACCGGTGGTGGGTCTCCCAGTCGCCCTCCACCAGGGCGGAGCGGATGAACAGCTCACGGCACAGCTCGGGCTCGATCCGGCCGTAGTTGACCTTGCGCTGGGCGACGATCGGCAGGCCGTACAGGGTGACCTTCTCGAAGGCCACCACCGCGCCGGCCTTCTTCTCCCAGTGCGGCTCGCTGTAGGTGCGCTTGATCAGGTGCGGGGCGAGCGGCTCCACCCACTCCGGCTCGATCTTCGCGTTGATCCGGGCCCACAGCCGGGAGGTCTCCACCAGCTCGGCGGACATCACCCAGCGCGGCGGCTTCTTGAACAGCCCCGACCCCGGGAACACCGCGAACCGGGCGCCCCGGGCGCCCGCGTACTCGCGCTTCTCCACGTCGAACAGGCCGAGGTGGGACAGCAGGCCGGACAGCAGCGCCTGGTGGATGCGGTCCGCATCGGGTTCGGCGTCGTCGTGCGGCTCGTCGATCGTCACGCCGAGCTGCTTGGCGATGGTGCGCAGCTGGACGTAGACGTCCTGCCACTCCCGTATCCGCAGGTAGTTGAGGAACTCGGACTTGCACATCCGGCGGAACGCGGAGGAGGACAGCTCCTTCTGCTGTTCCCTGACGTAGCGCCACATCGCCAGGTAGGACAGGAAGTCGGAGGTCTCCGAGTGGAAGCGGCGGTGCCGCTCGTCGGCGGCCTGGCGCTTCTCGGCGGGGCGCTCGCGCGGGTCCTGGATGGACAGCGCGGAGGCGATCACCATCACGTCGCGGACGCAGCCCAGGCGGTCGGCCTCCAGCACCATGCGGGCCATCCGCGGGTCGACCGGGAGCTGGGCGAGCTTGCGGCCCAGCGGGGTCAGCCGCTTGCGGTGGTCCTTCTCGGCCGGGTCGAGGGCGCCCAGCTCGTGCAGCAGGCTGACGCCGTCCTTGATGTTGCGGGAGTCCGGCGGGTCGAGGAACGGGAAGGCGGCGATGTCGCCGAGGCCCGCCGCCGTCATCTGCAGGATGACGGAGGCCAGGTTGGTGCGCAGGATCTCCGCGTCGGTGAACTCGGGGCGGGAGAGGAAGTCCTCCTCCGAGTACAGCCGGATGCAGATGCCGTCCGAGGTGCGGCCGCAGCGGCCCTTGCGCTGGTTGGCGCTGGCCTGGCTGATCGCCTCGATCGGCAGCCGCTGGACCTTGGTGCGGTGGCTGTAGCGGGAGATCCGGGCGGTGCCCGGGTCGATCACGTACTTGATGCCGGGGACGGTCAGCGAGGTCTCGGCGACGTTGGTGGCGAGCACCACCCGGCGCTGCGAGGAGCGCTGGAAGACCTTGTGCTGCTCGGCGGAGGACAGCCGGGCGTACAGCGGCAGGATCTCGGTGGACTTCAGTTTCAGCTTGGTCAGCGCGTCCGCGGTGTCGCGGATCTCGCGCTCGCCGGAGAGGAACACCAGGATGTCGCCCGGGCCCTCGGCCTGGAGCTCCTCGACGGCGTCGCAGATGCCCTGGATCTGGTCGCGGTCGCGGTCCGGCTCCTCCTCGTCGGCCTCGTCGGCGGCGTCTTCGGCGAGCGGCCGGTAACGGACCTCGACCGGATAGGTGCGGCCGGAGACCTCGATGATCGGGGCGTCGTCGAAGTGCTCGGCGAAGCGCTCCGGGTCGATGGTGGCCGAGGTGATGATCACCTTGAGGTCGGGGCGGCGGGGGAGCAGCTGCTTGAGGTAGCCGAGCAGGAAGTCGATGTTCAGGCTGCGCTCGTGCGCCTCGTCGATGATCAGGGTGTCGTACTGGCGCAAGTCCCGGTCGGTCTGGATCTCGGCCAGCAGGATGCCGTCCGTCATCAGCTTGACCAGGGTGTCCTGGCCGGCCTGGTCGGTGAACCGGACCTTCCAGCCGACGGCCTCGCCGAGCGGGGTGTCCAGCTCCTCGGCGACGCGCTCGGCGACCGTGCGGGCGGCGATCCGGCGGGGCTGGGTGTGGCCGATCAGGCCCCGCACGCCGCGGCCCAGCTCCAGGCAGATCTTCGGGATCTGGGTGGTCTTGCCGGAGCCGGTCTCGCCCGCCACGATCACCACCTGGTGGTCGCGGACGGCGGCCAGGATGTCGTCCTTCTTCTGCGCCACCGGCAGTTCCTGCGGGTAGCGGATCTCGGGGACCGCCGCCCGGCGGTCGGACACCCGCAGTTCGGAACGGTCGAAGTCGGCGGCCAGCTCGGCCAGGACCTTCTGCCGGGCCTCGGCCGACCGGACCTTGCGGGTGCCCTCCAGGCGGCGGCCCAGGCGCTGCGCGTCGCGAAGCATCAGGCCGGGCAGCCGGGCGGCCAGCTCCGCGAGCGTGGGGGCGGGCTGCGGGGCTACGGGAGAACTCACTGCGGGCATCCCTCTAGGTTGCATAAAGTCGAGGCCGGGGCGCACCTCGGTTTTTTGTTACGGGCCTCCAGTGTCACAGGAGCGGCGGGCGGACCGCGAACAGCCGCCCGAAGGTCAACCGCAGGTATTCACGGGGGCCCACCCGTTTCCCTCGAACGCGGTACTGACTAGCCTGGGGGAGAACGTTTATACGGGGAACAGGGGGAGTTCTGATGGGCTTTCTGGACGATCTGGGAGACCTGGCCGGCGACATCGTCAAGGTCGGCAAGGACATCGTCATGGCGCCCGCCGAGATCGCGCACTGGGCGCTCGGCAAGATGTTCGGCGACGCCGATGCCGAGCTGAACAAGATCGCGCAGGAGCTGGCCGAGATGGCCAAGCAGGTCGAGCAGCTCGGCGGCGACGTCAACTCGCTGCTGTCGAGCATGTCCTGGCACGGCGCCGCCGCGGACGCGTTCACCGCGCACGCGCAGGGCCGGGTCAAGGAGCTGAACGGGGTCGCGGACGAGCTCAACCAGCTCGGTGACTCGGTGAAGCGCCTCGCCAACGTGCTGTGAGCCGGCGCGCGGTGGACCGAGTACGGACGGTGGAGATCGTCCCGGGGCTTTCCGCGGACGGGGAACGAGGGGGCGTCCTTCGATGACGGCGATGATGTTCGGCTTCCGGCCGGAGGAACTGCTGAAGATCCAGCGCGACTTCGAGCAGATCAACCAGCGCATGGCACAGATGACGCAGCAGGTCGGGCACATCTCGGAGACGGTCGCGAAGGCGGCGGCCACCGACGTGTTCTCCGGCGGCATCCTGGGGATCGTCGGCGCGGGCGCGGTGCTCGCGGATGTCACCAAGAGCGTCCGCGACATCAGCAGCAAGGCCGAGGCGCTGATGAAGACCAAGGAGCGGCTCACCAAGGAGCTCGCCCAGGACGCGGCGAAGATCAAGCAGCTCATCGCCCGGTACGAGGCGATCGAGAAGGAGATCGCCGACGGCATGAAGAAGCCGGGCGGCGGCGGCGACCAGCCGAAGTCGCCGAGCACCGGCATCGACAGCGTCCCCGGCGGCGGTGGGAGCGGTGGCGGTGGTGGCGGTGGCGGCGGCCACGAGCAGCCGAAGTCGCCGAGCACCGGCATCGACAGCTCCCCCGGCGGTGGCGGCGGTGGCGGCGGCGGTGGCGGGAGCCACGCACCGCAGCCGAAGTCGCCCGGCACCGGGACGGACAGCGGCGGCGGCACGGGCACCCCGTCCGGCGGGCCCGGCGGCAAGCACGACGGGCCGAAGCTCAAGGACCGCTCGACCGGTGACTGGAAGACCAAGATCATCAACGGCAGTGGTTGGGACTCCTGGTCGAACAAGAAGCACCGCAAGAACGGCGAGGGCCTCGGCGTGAAGGCCAGGCCCAAGCTGGAGGGGCTGTCGGAGGAGCGCCGGGCGATGGTGGAGCGCGCGCTGGAGCGCGCCGAGCACAAGCTCGGCTACAGCCAGGGCGCCGTCACCAACGGCTACCGGGTGGACTGCTCCGGCCTGGTGTCCTGCGCCTGGGGCCTGCCCGGCCCGGGCCTGAACACCATCGGCCTGATGCAGAGCAACGTGTCGCACCACATCGGCAAGGCCGACCTGCAGCCGGGCGACGCGCTGATCTCCAACGACCACACGGTGCTGTTCGGAGGCTGGGTGGACGCCGCCCACACCCGTTACATCGGCATCGAGGACAGCGGGGACGCGGGCATGGTCTCCCGGGAGATCCCGTACCCGTACTTCCACGGCGGCTCCGCGTACCAGCCGTACCGGCGCAACGGCATCGAGTAGCGCCGATCGCCGGGCGGCCGGGCCCGGTCGGGGGGTTGGACGCCCTC
>NZ_JBSGDD010000123.1:0-16790 GCF_053602195.1 Kitasatospora sp. NPDC004531
AGGGGCGCGGGGAACTGCGCGAAGCGGAAGGCACCCAACCGCAAGATCGCGACGCGGGCAATGACCTGCACGTGATCGCGACCTTGCGGACGGGCACGTGGTCGCTCGCGCAGTTCCCCGCGCCCCCGGCTTCACAACCGCGAAGGGCGCCCCCAGCCTCAATGGCCAAGGGCGCCCTTTCGAGTGCGCGTTGCGGAACCGCTAGTTGTCGCCGTCCTCGTCGATCAGGAACCCGCGCATCGGAGCGGGAGCCTGCTGCATCGGCTGCGGAGGCTGCGGCCGCACGGCCGCCATCGGCTGGGTCATCCCGGCCGGCGCCATCGCCCCGTTGGAGCTCGCCGAGGCACCGCCGAACGACGGGGCGCCGGCCGAGCTGCCGAAGGAGCTGCCACCGAAGGACTGGTTCCCGCCGAACGACGGCGTGGACCCGAACGACGGCGCCGAGGAGGACATCGCACCGGCACCGGCGGGCGCCATCGACGAAGCGGCCGGCGGCAGCGACGCGGTGGCGGGGATCCGCGGCGGGGCGAGCGAGTCGTCCGCCTGCGACTCCAGCTGGCGCAGCTGGGTCTCCAGGTAGGACTTCAGGCGCGTGCGGTACTCGCGCTCGAAGGCGCGCAGGTCCTCGACCTTGCGCTCCAGCGTGGCGCGGGCGGACTCCAGCGAGCCCATCGCGACGCGGTGCTTCTCCTGCGCGTCCCGCTCCAGCGCGTCCGCCTTGGCACGGGCGTCGCGCTCCAGGCCCTCAGCGCGGCTGCGGGCCTCGCCGACGATCTTGTTGGCTTCGGACCGGGCCTCGGAGATCGCCTGGTCGGCGGTCTGCTGGGCGAGCGCGAGGACGCGGGCGGCGCTGTCGCCACCGGGGCCCTGCTGCTGCTGCATCGGGTTGCCCATCGGGCCGCCCATCGGCTGCAACTGCTGGCCGCCCATGGGCTGGAGCTGCTGCCCGCCCATGGTCTGGCCCATCTGCTGCTGCTGCATCGGGTTGCCCATCGGCTGCAGCATCTGACCGCCCATCGGCTGGACCAGCTGCTGCTGGCCGCCCATGGTCTGGCCCATCTGCTGCTGCTGCATCGGGTTGCCCATCGGACCGCCCATCGGGCCGCCCTGGCCGGCGGGCAGCTGCGGCGCGCCGGACGGCAGGCCGAGCGGCTGGTTGCCCATCCCCTGCTGGGGACCGGCGAGCTGCTGCGGGCCGCCGAGCTGCTGCGGACCGGGGCCCTGCTGCTGGCCGGGCACCGGCGGTCCGGATATGGCGGCGGGCACCGGAGCACCGGGGCGTCCGCCGTCCTGCGGAGCCTGCTGCTCCTTGCGCATGTTCGCCTGGTTCTGCGCGGCGGCACGCGTGGCGGCCGCCAACTTGGCGCGCAGGTCCTCGTTCTCGCGCAGCAGGCGGGTCAGCTCGGCTTCGACCTCGTCGAGGAAGGCATCGACCTCGTCCTCGTCATAGCCTTCGCGCAGCCGGACGGTCGTGAACTGCTTGTTCCGAACGTCCTCGGGGGTCAATGGCATCTCTTCACCTCAACGTGATCGTCGGACCGGCATCCTGTCGCATCGTTCAGAACGACAGGCGCTGCACGAGCGAGATCAGGACATACACAATGATCATCAGTACGAAGAAGGACAGGTCGAGCGCCACGCCCCCGAGACGCAACGGCGGGATGAATCGCCGAAGAAGCTTGAGTGGCGGATCCGTGACAGTGTACGTGGCCTCCAGCACCACGACCATGGCCTTCCCAGGACGCCACGATCGAGCGAACTGGAAGACCCAGTCCATCACCAGCCTGAAGAGCAGGATCAGCAGGAACACGGTCAGCACCCAATAGAGCACCGAACCGAAGATCCCCATCACTTCTCCCTACTCCCTGACCGGCAGTCCGTCAGTGACGCACTGTCAAACTGATCCACACAGAAAGTCGTGGCCGGGTCAGCTCTGGTTGAAGAACCCACCCTCGGCGATCCGAGCCTTGTCCTCCGCCGTGACATCGACGTTAGCAGGCGACAGGAGGAACACCTTCTGTGTCACGCGCTCGATACTGCCGTGCAGACCGAAGACCAGTCCAGCCGCGAAGTCTACGAGCCGCTTGGCGTCCGTGTCGTCCATCTCGGTCAAATTCATGATCACGGGCGTGCCGCCGCGGAACTGCTCCCCGATCGTACGGGCCTCGTTGTAGGTGCGAGGGTGCAGCGTGGTGATGCGGTAGGACTCTCGTTCGTTGACGACCTTGGGCATGATCACCGGGGTGCTCTTCTCCAGATTGCGGTGGCGCTCGGATGTGATGGACGACACGGGGGCCATGCGCGGCTGCTCCTGGCGGATCGGGACCGCGGCGGGCACCGGCTGGGGCGCGATCTGGGCCACGGGCGCCGGCTGGGCGGGGGCCGCCGGGGCGGGGTTCGAGGACCGCAGATCCTCGGTGCGACCGGTACGGATCGGCTCCGGGTCCGTGTCGTAGTCGTCGTCGGGGTCGTACCCCTGGCTGTCGTAGGTCTCGTCCTCGACCAGGCCGAGATAGACCGCCATTTTGCGCATCGCGCCGGCCATGCTGCTGTCTCCTCCGCTCATGCGCCCACCGTTCGCCTGCGGACGCCGTGATGGTCACGGCCTGTCAGGCCGACGGTCCGTCAGACCGCGGAGGTGTGCGCTCGGATGCGATCCACGGTTTACCAGCAGACGGATCATCTGCTAGGTTCTGTCCTATTTTGTCCTGCAGTCTGATCTACTTACTCGGTGACGTTACCCGAGCGGTGACCGCACTCCGAGTACCGCCGTACCGACGCGTACATGTGTCGCTCCGGCGGCGATCGCCTGCTCCAAATCCCCACTCATCCCTGCCGAAACCATCGTGGCAGCCGGATGCACCGCGCGTACGGCGCTTGCGATTTCCGCGAGGCGCGCGAAGGCGCGCGCGGGGTCGCCCGCCAGCGGACCCGCGAGCGGTGCGACCGTCATCACACCCCGCAGTTGCAGCCCGGGCGTGTCGGCGATCTTTTCGGCCAGTTCGAGCACCTCGGCGGGCGCGACCCCGGCCCGGTGCTCGCCCTCGCCCGCCTCCTTGTCCAGCGCGACCTGCACCAGGCAGCCCAGCGGGGGGCGCTCGGCGTTGCGCACGGCGGCGGCCAGCGAGTCGACCAGGCGCGCGCGGTCCACCGAATGCACCAAGTCGGCATATCGGACCACCGAGCGGGCCTTGTTGGTCTGCAACTGTCCGACGAAGTGCCACGTCAGCGGGAGGTTGACGCAGCGTTCGGCCTTGGGGGCGGCGTCCTGGTCGCGGTTCTCCGCGACGTCGGTGACGCCCAGTCCGGCGAGGAGGGCGGTGTCCTCGGCGGGGTAGGTCTTGGTCACCACGATCAGGGTGACCTCCTCGCGCGGGCGCCCGGCCGCGGCGCAGGCGTCGGCGATCCGCCGCTCGACCACGTCGAGGTTGGCGCCGAGCTCCTCGAAGCGGGCGCGCTGGGCGTCCGTCAGGGCGGCGGCGAAGTCGGCGCGTCCGGGGAACGGACCGAAGATGTCGTTCGTCATGAGAGTGGGGACCCCAGCCAGACGTAGCTCGCGAGTCGACCGGTCCGCTGCTCCCGACGGTAGGAGTAGTGGTCCGGGGATTCCAGGGTGCAGACGGTCGATCGCACCACATCGTGCACGCCCGCCTCGGCGAGTTGGGCGGCGACCCCGGCCGGCACGTCCAGGGCGGGGGTGCCCCAGGAGGTTTCCGACCGGGCGGCCGGGACGAGCGCGGCAACCTCGGCGCGCATCGCCTCCGGCACTTCGTAGCAGCGGCCGCACACGGCGGGGCCGGTGGCGGCGAGGATCCGCTCGGGACGCGCCCCGAGCTCGCGCATCGCGGCGACCACCGCGGGGACCACCCCGGCGGCCAGGCCCGGGCGCCCGGCGTGCGCCGCGCCGATCACGCCGGCCTCGGGGTCCGCCAGCAGCACCGGGGTGCAGTCGGCGGTCAGCACCGCGAGGGCCAGCGGCCGGTCGGTGACCACGGCGTCCACCGTCGGGGCGTACCCGGCGGGCTGGCGCTCCGTCACCACCGCGACGTCCGCGCCGTGCACCTGGTTCATCCAGACCACATCGGCCGGATCCAGTCCCAGCTCGCGGGCGGCGAAGAAACGGTTCTGCTGCACAGCTTCGGGCGAATCGCCCACCGCGCCGCCGAGGTTGAGCTCCCCGTACGGCGCGGTGCTCACCCCGCCCCACCGGGTGGTGGAGGCGAAGTGAGCACCGTGGCGAGAGGCCGTTTCGATCACTTCAGGAAATCCGGCACGTCGAGCTCCTCGGCGGGGCTCTCGACGTACGGCTGGCGCACCGGCTGCACCTGCGGCGGCACCGGCGGGGCGGTGGTCACCGGCACCGGGGCCTCGGACGGGCGGCTCGGCTCCTCGGAGCGGGTGACCGAGCCGATCGAACCGTAGGACGGGCGGGTCGCCGGACGCTCCGGGGCGGACGAGGAGCTGCTCGACGCCGAGCTGGACGTCGACTTCACCACCGGCTCGCGGACGATGGCCGGCGGCTGCCCGCCGTCGAAGCCCGCCGCGATCACGGTGACCCGGACCTCGTCGCCGAGCGCGTCGTCGATGACCGCGCCGAAGATGATGTTCGCCTCGGGGTGGGCCGCCTCGCTGACCAGCTGGGCCGCCTCGTTGATCTCGAACAGGCCGAGGTCGGAGCCGCCCGAGATGGACAGCAGCACACCGCGGGCGCCGTCGATCGAGGCCTCCAGCAGCGGCGAGGAGATCGCCATCACGGCGGCGGCCTTGGCGCGGTCCTCGCCGCGCGCCGAGCCGATCCCCATCAGCGCCGAACCGGCGTCCGACATCACCGACTTGACGTCGGCGAAGTCCAGGTTGATCAGACCCGGGGTGGTGATCAGGTCGGTGATGCCCTGCACGCCGGAGAGCAGCACCTGGTCGGCGGAGCGGAACGCGTCCAGCACCGAGACCTGGCGGTCGGAGATCGACAGCAGGCGGTCGTTGGGGATCACGATCAGGGTGTCGACCTGCTCGCGCAGCGAGGCGATGCCGTCCTCGGCCTGGTTGGCGCGACGGCGGCCCTCGAAGGTGAACGGGCGGGTGACCACGCCGATGGTGAGCGCGCCGAGCGAGCGGGCGATGTTGGCCACCACCGGCGCGCCGCCGGTGCCGGTGCCGCCGCCCTCGCCGGCCGTCACGAAGACCATGTCGGCCCCCTTGAGGACCTCCTCGATCTCCTCGCGGTGGTCCTCCGCGGCCTTCCGGCCGACCTCCGGGTTCGCGCCGGCGCCGAGGCCGCGGGTGAGCTCCCGGCCGACGTCGAGCTTCACATCGGCGTCGCTCATCAGGAGCGCCTGCGCATCGGTGTTGATCGCGATGAACTCGACGCCCTTGAGCCCGACCTCGATCATCCGGTTGATGGCGTTGACTCCGCCGCCACCGATGCCGACGACCTTGATGACCGCGAGGTAATTCTGGGGTGCTGCCACGTCGGGGCCTCTCGCCTCGAATTTCCGGGTCGGCTCCCCTGGATACGAAGGCCGACGGATGTCGATGGGTGGGAAGCGCGTGGTTCCAACCCGAACCCTAAACTTGAGGTTGAGGGTTACCGCTGTGCCGGTGTCAGTTCATTGTCGAGCACAGCTCGTTGACACAGGACAGTAGGTCGCAACCAGCGCGTGTTTCAACGAACACGCCGAGCTTCCCTTTTTCTTTTGAGCCTATGTGATCATCGACCCCCCGGTGAAACCGGGGTGACCACCAAGGGTCGGACCGGAGCCTCGGCTCCGTCAATACCTCCCCCAGGCACAGAACTTACCGGATCAGCCGGACACCGCCGGGGCATCCGGCGCACTCACGTCGTAATTCGACGCCTTCCGGCCGAGCAGCGCCGTCAACACCCGGGCCTTGCGCGGAGTGTCCTCGGCGCTGCCCCAGCGGACCGTTGCGCCGGAGGCGAGTTGGAGCCGGATGTCGTCGTAGGAATAGACCGTGAGCGAACCGGCCTGCTTGGCCACGTCCGGCGGAAGGCCGGCGGCCACGGTGATGGCCGAACGGACCAGGGCGGGGCGGTCGATGACGGGCAGCGCGTCGTTCGCCGGGCCGCCGAGCTGGAGCGCCACCACGGGGACGCCGGACGGGGGTTGCGGCTCGGTGGCGAACTCCACACCCTCCGCGTCGACCTGGACGAACCGGCCGTCGTCGGCACGGATCGCGGCCACCGGTCGACGCTCCGTCACCTTGATCCGCAGGGTGTGCGGCCAGCCGCGCCACACCTCGACCCGGGCCACCCTGGGCACCTGGCCGACGAGTTGGCGGGCGCGGTCCAGATCGACCCGGGCCAGCGGGCCGCGGGCGGTCGGGCCGAGCGCCCGCTCCACCTCGTCCTGGCTCAACTGCCCGGAGTCCAGGCCCTGGACGGCGATCCGGCGGACGTCCAGGGCGGAGGAGAAGAACACCGTCCAGCCGAGGCCGCCGAGCACCAGGGCGCCCAGCGCCACCAGTACCAGCACGCCCCGGCGGGACAGCCGGAGCCGGGGCGGACGGGTCTCGTCGCCGTCCTCCCCGAACTCCTCCTCGTAGTCCTCGTCAGCCACGGCGGCGGCCGCCGCGGGCGGCCTCGATCGCCTCGTACACCATCTGCACCAGCAGGTCGTCCGCGTCCCGGCGGCCGAACTCGGCGGCGGAACGCGACATTTCCCACAGCTTCGCCGGGTCGGTGAGCACCGGCAGCACGTTCTTCAGCACCCACTCCGGGGTCAACTCGGCGTCGTCCACCAGCAGACCGCCGCCGGCCTTCACCATCGGCTGGGCGTTCAGGCGCTGTTCGCCGTTGCCGATCGGCAGCGGCACGAACGCGGCCGGCAGCCCGACCGCGGCGAGCTCGGCGACCGTCATCGCGCCGGCCCGGCAGAGCATCATGTCGGCGGCGGCGTACGCCAGGTCCATCCGGTCCAGGTACGGCACCGCGCGGTACGGCGGCATGCCCGGGATGTCGTCGATGGTCGGCAGCTCGTTCTTCGGGCCGACCGCGTGCAGGATCTGCACGCCGTACTGCTGGAGCCGGGGCGCGATCGCCTGCACGGTCTCGTTCAGCCGGCGGGCGCCCTGCGAGCCGCCGGACACCAGCAGGGTGGGCAGGCGCTGGTCCAGGCCGAAGTAGTGCCGGGCCTCCGGGCGGACGGTGCCGCGGTCCAGGGTGGCGATGGTGCGGCGCAGCGGGATGCCGATGTAGCGCGAGTCGCGCAGCTTGGAGTCGGGCGTGGAGACCGCGACGAAGTCGCTGTAGCGGGCGCCGATCTTGTTGGCCAGGCCGGGGCGGGCGTTGGCCTCGTGCACCACGATCGGCACGCCGGCGCGCTTGGCGGCCAGGTAGGCGGGCATCGCCACGTAGCCGCCGAAGCCGACCACGGCATCGGCGTTGACCCGCTCGATGACCTCCTGGGCGGCCCGCACGGTGCCGCGCAGCCGGCCCGGGACGGTGATCAGCTCGGGGGTGGGCTTGCGCGGCAGCGGCACGGCCGGGATCAGCGCCAGCTCGTAGCCGCGCTCCGGGACCAGTCGGGTCTCCAGGCCGCGCTCGGTGCCGAGCGCGGTGATCCCGACGGACGGGTCGTGCCTGCGCAGCGCGTCCGCGAGCGCCATGGCCGGCTCGATGTGACCGGCGGTCCCGCCGCCGGCGAGTACGACATGCACCGAAATTCACCGCTCCCTGCGCGTCGGCCCGGAGGCCTTGCGCGCTGTGGTTCTCCTACCTGGCACCACCCGGTCCAGGACGGACCCGAACCGGGAGTTGGCCCCTTTACGCCATCGGCGGGGCCGGGCAGCCAGCGCTGCCTTCGCCGCCGGGGTGCTGCGCGCGAAGCACAGCAGCAGCCCGATGGCGCACATGGCCGACAGCATCGCGGATCCACCGTACGAGAACAGCGGCAGCGGGACGCCCGCGATGGGCAGGAGTCCCAGCGCCGACCCCAGGTTGACCACGGCCTGAGCCATGATCCACGTGGTGGCGGCGCCCGCCGCGTACCGGACGAACGGGTCCGTGGTGCCGAGAGCCACACGGATACCCGCGTAGCCTAGTGCCGCGAAGAGCGCGAGCACGGACAGCGTCCCCACCAGGCCGAGTTCCTCGCCGGTGGCGGCGAAGATGAAGTCGGTGTGCGCCTCCGGGAGTTGCCCCCACTTCTCGACGCCCGCGCCCAGTCCGGATCCGAACGGTCCGCCCGCGGCCAGCGCGTACAGTCCGTGCAGCGCCTGGAAGCAGTCCATGTTGGGGTCCGGCTTGGTGACGCCGACGCAGGAGAGCCGGCCGAGGCGGTGCGGCACCGTGATGATCAGCGCGGTGCACGCGACCACCGCGATGCCGAGGGTGGCGGCGAACAGCCGGAGCGGCGCGCCGACCATCCAGAGCAGGCCGAAGAGCATCGCGACCAGCACCATCGTGGTGCCCATGTCGCCGCCCAGCATGATCAGCATCATCAGCACGACGGTGCCGGGCACCAGCGGGACCAGCAGGTGCTTCCACTGGTTGAGCATGTGGTTGCGCTGCTTGCGGGCCAGCAGGTCGGCCGCCCACAGCAGCAGCGCGAGCTTGGCGAACTCGGACGGCTGGATCTGGAAGAAGCCCAGGCTGATCCAGTTCCGGTTGCCGTTGATCCGCACCCCGATGCCCGGCACGGCCACCAGCACCAACGCGGCCACCACCCCGAGCAGCAGCGGGTACGCGGCCTTGCGCACCGCACTGACCGGGGCCCTGGTCAGCACCACGGCGATCGCCCCGCCCAGCAGCAGGGCGATCAGCTGCTTGCGGAAGAAGAACGTCATCGGCAGCCCGAAGTCCACCACCACGCTCTGCGAGGCGGAGAACACCATCACCAGCCCGAGCACCACCAGCAGCAGCGCCGAACCGAGGATCAGGTAGTACGGCGTCAGCGGGCGGGCCATCAGGTACCCGAACCGCTCACGCGCCGCGCGCAGCCTCGCAACAGGGCCCTCGGACTTGAAGGTGGTCGTGGTCGCCGAGACCAGCCGTAGGCGCGGCTTCTCGCTGGGCGGCACGTCCGTCTCCTTCACCATTTCGGGCCACCAAACAGGGGCGCGGGGAACTGCGCGAAGCGGAAGGCACCCCGTCCGCAAGATCGCGACGCAGGGCAATGACCTGCACGTGACCGCGATCTCGCGGAGGTGGTCTGCGCTGGTCGCGTAGTTCTCCCCCAGCCCTGGCGGGCCGGGCGGTACCCCCACGCGCCCCTGGGTTTCCCTACAGCGCTCGAACTGCTGCCGCGAACATGTCCCCGCGCTCACCGTAGTTGGTGAACATGTCCATCGACGCGCAGGCGGGTGCCAGCAGGACGGTGTCGCCCTTGTGCGCGGCGGCCGCCGCCACCCGGACGATCTCGGCCATCGCGTCCGCGCCAGTCTTCCCCGGTGCGGGTTCGAACACGGGTACCTCCGGGGCGTGTCGCGCCAGCGCCTCGCGGATCAGCTGCCGGTCCTGGCCGATGAGCACCGCGGCCCGCAGCCGGGGCGCCGCCTCGGCGACCAGCTCGTCGAAGGTCGCGCCCTTGGCGAGGCCGCCGGCGATCCACACCACGGGGCGGAACGCGGCCAGCGAGGCCGCCGTCGCGTGGGTGTTGGTGGCCTTGGAGTCGTCCACGTAGGTGACGCCGTCGATCTCGGCGACGCGCGCGATCCGGTGGGCGTCGGGTGTGAAGGCCCGCAGGCCGTCGCGGACGGCCTTGGCGTCGACGCCGTACGCCCGGGCCAGCGCCGCCGCCGCGAGGGCGTTGGCGATGTTGTGCGGGGCGGGCGAGGAGATGTCGGCGACGGCCCCGATCTCGGCGGCGGCCCGGTCCCGGTCGGGGACGAAGGCACGGTCGACGAGCAGGCCGTCCACGACGCCGAAGTTGGAGACGGCGGGGGCGTCGAGGCCGAAGCCGATCGCCCGGCAGCCCTCCTCGACGTCGGCCTCGCGGACCAGCGCCTCGGTGGCGGGGTCGGCCAGGTTGTAGACGCAGGCGACCTGGTTGCCCTGGTAGATCCGGCCCTTGTCGGCGGCGTAGGCGTCCATCGAGCCGTGCCAGTCGAGGTGGTCGGGAGCCAGGTTGAGCACGGCGCCGGAGTGGACGCGCAGCGAGGGCGCCCAGTGCAGCTGGTAGCTGGAGAGCTCGACGGCGAGGACGTCGTAGGGCTCCTCGGCGAGCACCGCGTCCAGCACCGAGACGCCGACGTTGCCGACGGCGGCGGTGCGCCTGCCGGCGGCGGTCAGGATGGACGCCAGCATCTGGACGGTGGTGGTCTTGCCGTTGGTGCCGGTGACGGCCAGCCAGGGGGCGGGCTCGCCGGTCGCGGGGTGCGGGGTGCGCAGCCGCCAGGCGAGTTCGACGTCGCCCCAGACGGGGACGCCGGCCTGCTCGGCGGCGGCGAACAGCGGGCTGTCGGGGGCCCAGCCGGGCGAGGTGACGATCAGCCGGGTGCCCTCGGGCAGGCTCGCGCCGTCGCCGAGGCGGACGGCGGGGCCCTGCGCGGTGAGGGCGGCGGCCTTGGCCTCCAGCGCGGGGCCGGTGCCGCCGTCCACCACGGTGACCTGCGCCCCGAGTCCGTGCAGGACCCGGGCGGCGCTGACCCCGGAGAGGCCGAGTCCCGCGACGACGACCGGCAGGCCGGCCCACTCCGGGTTGATCATCCGGTCACCCATCCCGCGTAGAAGAGTCCGAGTCCGACGGCGACGCACAGGCCCTGGATGATCCAGAACCGGACCACGATCAGGACTTCGCTCCAGCCCTTCAGTTCGAAGTGGTGCTGGAGCGGCGCCATCTTGAAAACGCGCTTGCCGGTCATCCGGAACGAGCCGACCTGGATGATCACCGAAAGGGTGATGATCACGAACAGGCCGCCGAGGATGGCGAGCAGCAGCTCGGTGCGGGAGACGATGGCCAGGCCGGCCAGCGCGCCGCCGAGCGCGAGCGAGCCGGTGTCGCCCATGAAGATCTTGGCGGGCGAGGTGTTCCACCACAGGAAGCCGAAGCAGGAGCCCATCAGGGCGGCGGCGACCACCGCGAGGTCCAGCGGGTCGCGGACGTCGTAGCAGTTCGCAGTGGCCGTGATCGCGTAGGCGCAGCTCTGGGTGTGCTCCCACAGGCCGATGAAGGTGTAGGCGCCGAAGACCATCACCGAGGCGCCGGTGGCCAGGCCGTCCAGACCGTCCGTCAGGTTCACGCCGTTCGACATCGCGGCGATCATGAAGTAGGCGAACAGGACGAACAGCACCGGGCCGATCGTCCACTGGAAGTCCCGCACGAAGGACAGGCTCTCGGAGGCCGGGGTCTTCTGCCGGCTGTCCTCGAACTGGAGCGCCAGGACGGCGAAGGCGAGTGCGACGAAGGACTGGCCGAGCAGCTTCGCCTTGGCCCGCAGGCCCAGCGAGCGGCGCTTGACCACCTTGATGTAGTCGTCCAGGAAGCCGACCAGGCCCAGGCCGGTGGTCAGGAACAGCACCAGCAGGCCGGAGGCGGTGGGCGACTCGCCCGTTATCGCCTTGGTGGCGAAGTAGGCGATCAGGGTGGCCAGGATGAAGGCGATGCCGCCCATGGTGGGCGTGCCCTTCTTGCTGTGGTGCGCCTTGGGGCCGTCGTCACGGATGTACTGGCCGTAGCCGTGCCGGGCGAGCAGCTTGATCAGCGCGGGGGTGCCGAGCAGGGTCAGCACCAGGCCGATCATGCCGGCGAAGAGGATCTGCTTCACTTCGCGGCACCGTCCGCGAGCAGTGCGTCGGCGACCTTCTCCAGGCCCACCGAACGGGATGCCTTCACCAGGACCACGTCCCCCGGCCGCACTTGACTGCGCAGCAGCTCGATCGCCGCGTCCGCGTCGGACACCAGCACCGACTCCTCACCCCACGAACCTTCGTTCCTCGCGCCCAGTTCCATCCGGGCCGCCTCTCGTCCGCCGACCGCCACCAGCTTGGTGATGTCGAGGCGGACGGCGAGCCGCCCGATGGCGTCGTGCTCGTCGAAGCTGTCCTCGCCGAGCTCCCGCATCTCGCCGAGCACCGCCCAGGTGCGGCGGCGCTCCGGGCCCGTGCCCGCCATCGTCGCCAGGGCCCGCAGCGCGGCCCGCATGGACTCCGGGTTCGCGTTGTAGGCGTCGTTGACGACGGTCAGGCCATCGGCCCGGTCGACCACCTCCATGCGCCAACGGGACAGCGCACCGGCTTCGCCGAGTGCCTCGGCGACGCGGTCGACGGGCATCCCGAGCTCCACCGCCACCGCTGCGGCGGCGAGGGCGTTCGAGACGTGGTGCTCACCGTACAGGCGCAGCTGCACGGGTGCGGAACCGGCCGGGGTGCTGAGCGTGAAGCGTGGCCGTCCGGTGGCGTCCAGGCGAACGTCGGTGGCCCGGACGTGGGCGTCCTGGGATTCGCCGAACAGCACCACGCGGGCCTTGGTGCGGCTGCTCATGGCGCGCACCAGCGGGTCGTCGGCGTTCAGCACGGCGACGCCGTCGGCGGACAGCGCCTCGACCATCTCGCCCTTGGCGGCGGCGATGCCCTCCTTGGAGCCGAACTCGCCGAGGTGCGCGGTGCCGATGTTCAGCACCAGGCCGACGGTGGGCGGGGTGATGCCGGTCAGGTACTCGATGTCGCCCTTGTGCCGGGCGCCCATCTCCATCACCAGGTGACGGGTGGTGGGGGCGACCTGGAGGGCCGTCAGCGGGTGGCCGATCTCGTTGTTGTGCGAGCCGGCCGGGAAGACCGTCTCGCCGTGCTTGGCGAGCAGTTGGCCGATCAGGTCCTTGGTGGAGGTCTTGCCGGCCGAACCGGTCAGGCCGACGATCCGGACGTCGGTGGCGCGGGCGACCACGGCGCGGGCGAGCCGGCCGAGCGCCACGACCACGTCGTCGACCAGGATCGCGGGCACGCCGACCGGGCGGGTGGCGAGCACCGCGACGGCGCCGTCGGCGACCGCCTTGGCGGCGAAGTCGTGGCCGTCGACGCGTTCGCCGAGCACGCACACGAACAGGCCGCCGGCCTCGATCCGCCGGTTGTCGGTGACCACCGCGCCGGTGATCAGCGCGTCCGGGTCGGCCGCGTCCAGGGTGCCGTCGACCGCTTTCGCGGCCTCGGCCAGGGTCAGAGCGATCACCGGTCTACCTCCATGAGCTGCTCCATCGCGCTCCGCAGCACCTCGCGGTCGTCGAACGGGCGGACCTCGCCCTTCACGTACTGCCCGAGCTCGTGGCCCTTGCCGGCCACCAGCACGGTGTCCCCCGCGTGCGCCCGGCCGACGGCCAGCGCGATCGCCTCGGCGCGGTCGGGAACGGCGAGCACCTCGCCGCGCTCCTCCTCGGGCACCTCGGCGGCCCCGCCCAGCATGGTGGACAGGATCGCCAGGGCGTCCTCGGAGCGCGGGTTGTCGCTGGTCAGCACGGCGGTGTCGGCGAGCCGGGCGGCGATCGCCCCCATCGGGCCGCGCTTGTACGGGTCGCGGTCGCCGCCGCAGCCGACGACGACGTGCAGCCGGCCCTTGGTGACCTCGCGCAGCGAGGCGAGGACGGCGCTGAGCGCGTCCGGCTTGTGCGCGTAGTCGACGACGGCGACGAACGCCTGCCCGGCGTCGACCTTCTCCAGCCGGCCGGGCACGCCCGGGACCTGCGCCACACCGGCGACCGCGGCGTCCAGGTCGATGCCGGCGGTGACCAGCGCGGTGATCGCGCCGAGCGCGTTGGCGACGTTGAACGGGCCGGGCAGCGGCACCGAGGCCGCGGCGCGGGCGCCGTCCGGGCCGAGCACGGTGAAGGTGGAGCCGGCCGGGCCGAGCTGGACGTCGACGGCGCGCCAGTCGGCGGCCGGGTCGCCCGCGGCGGAGAAGGTCACCATCGGGATCCGGGCCTCGCCGGCCAGCCGGCGGCCGTAGGAGTCGTCGCGGTTGGCGACGCCGAGCCGGGCCTTGCCGGGCTCGAACAGCCGGGCCTTGGCCCGGTAGTAGTCCTCCATGTCGGGGTGGAAGTCGAGGTGTTCCGGCGTCAGGTTGTTGAACAGCGCGACGTCGTAGGCCACGCCGTCGGTGCGGCCGTACACCAGCGCGTGGCTGGAGACCTCCATGACCACCGAGTCGGCGCCGGACTCGTGCATCACGGCGAGCACCGCGTGCAGGTCGGTGGCCTCGGGGGTGGTGCGCTCGGACTTGATCCGCTCCGCGCCGACCCGCATCTCGACGGTGCCGATCACGCCGGGCAGCCGGCCCGCCCCGCGCAGGCCGCCCTCGACCAGGTACGAGGTGGTGGTCTTGCCGTTGGTGCCGGTCAGGCCGATCATCAGCATCCGCGTCGCGGCGGCCCCGTAGACCGCCGCGGCGAGCTCGCCCATCACCGCGCGGGGGCTGTCCACCACCAGCAGCGGCACGCCCGCGTCGGCGGCCAGCTCCGCGCCGGCGGCGTCGGTGAGCACCGCGACCGCGCCGGAGGCCACCGCGCCCGCGGCGAACGCCGCGCCGTGGTGGTTGGCGCCCGGGAAGGCCACGTACACGTCGCCGGGGCGCACCGCCCGGGAGTCGTGGGTGATGCCGGTGACGGCCGGGCCGTCGAGGGGCGGCAGCCCGAGCAGCCGGGCCGCCTCGGCGAGGGGCAGCGCCGCGGTGCGGCTCGGACGGGGGGGACTCGCGGAGATTTGATCGGATTTCGGCACGGCCGGAAGGCTATCGGCCCCATGCCCCCCGGGGCCAAACCGGGTCCCGTCGACCGTGACGCTGCTCACATCGCGTCCGTCGGCCGCGGCGCGCCGCGAAGTGTCGGGGGTGTCGCTCATCTCAGGGCTTCCAGTCGACGGGCAGGTTCGGCGCCTCGCTGCCGCTCGGCGGGACCTGGAGGGTCTTCAGGGTGAACTCCATCACCTGCTTGAACACGGGCCCGCACAGCTGCCCGCCGAAGTGCCCGTTGACCGGGGCCTGGATGACGCAGGAGACGGTCACCTTGGGCTGGTCGGCGGGCGCGAAGCCGATGAAGGAGGCGGTGTACCCGGAGTACTTGCCGGACTTCGGGTCCACCCGGTCGGCGGTGCCGGTCTTGCCGGCCACCCGGTAGCCCGGGATCTGCGCCTTGGTGCCGGTGCCCTGCTCGTCGGTGACGACGGACTCCAGCATCTCGGTCAGCGTCTTCGCGGTCGATTCCGTCACCACCCGGCTCTGCTCCCCGGCCGGCGCGGGCGTGTACCGCCCGTCCGGCCCGGTGGTGCCGGCCAGCAGGCTGGGGGCGACCCGGACGCCGCCGTTGGCGATGGTGGAGAACACCGAGGTGGCCTGCAGGGCGTTCACCGACAGGCCCTGGCCGAACGGGATGGTGTACTGCTGCGAGCCGTTCCAGTCCTCCGGCTTGGCCAGGATGCCGCGGGTCTCGCCGGGGAAGCCCAGCCCGGTGGGCCGGCCGATGCCGAACTTGTCGAGGTACCCGGCGAGCACCTTGTTGGCCTCGGCCTGGGTGGGGCCGAGGTGTTCGGCGGCCTCGATGGTGCCGATGTTGGACGACTTGGCGAGCACCCCGGCCAGCGTCAGGTACCAGGTCTCGTGGTCGATGTCGTCGTGGAAGACCCGGTCGGAGCGCTGCAGGGTGTTGGGCACCGTGACGTGGGTGTCCCAGTTCGCGGCGCCGGTGTCCAGCACGGCCGCCATGGTCATCAGCTTGGCGGTGGAGCCCGGCTCGTAGGCGTCCTGGAGGGCCGGGTTGCCGATCTGGTCGGCGCGGGCGGAGGACAGGTCGTTCGGGTTGAAGCCCGGCGAGGTGGCCATCGCCAGCACCTGACCGGACTTCACGTCCTGGACTATGACGTAGCCCTTCTCCGCCCCGGCGTTGGACACCTGGTCGGTGATGGCGCGCTGGGCCGCCCACTGGATGTCGGGGTTCAGCGTCAGCCGCAGGTCGCTGCCGGGCACCGCGTCCTGCCGGCTGCCGCCGGCGGTGGCGACCCGGCGGCCGCCGGCCGAGGCGTAGGTCGAGTAGCCGTTCTCGCCCGCCAGCTGCTGCTGGTACTGGAGTTCCAGGCCGCCGGTGCCGGTGCCCTCGGCGTTGACGAAGCCGACCAGGTTGGCGGCCAGCCCGTTCGCCGGGTAGCTGCGCCGGGTCGACTGCTCCCAGAACACGCCGGCCAGCGGGTTGGCGCAGGCGGCGTCGAGGAACTGCCGGCCGCCCTTCTCGGCGGGCTTGCCGAGCATCTCGCGCTGGCCCCGGCAGGCCTTGGTGTCGGTCTGCTTGGTCAGCGCGGACTTCAGGTCGGCGATCTGCACCTTGGTCCGCGGGTCCTGACGGGCGGCCAGCAGCGCGTACTGGCTCTTCGGGTTCTTCGCGTTCAGGTGCAGCGCCGCCGCCAGCTTCTCCTTCGGCTGGCCGAGGATCGGCGCGAGCAGCGCGGCGGCCTGCTCGGGGGCGTCCGGCAGGTGGATCGCCTCGGGGGTGAACATGGTCGGGTCGGCGGTGATGTCGTACGCGTCCACGCTGGTGGCCAGTACGGTGCCGTCGGCGGCGGTGATCGAGCCGCGCTCGGCGGGCAGCGTCACCCGCACGTACTTGTTGGCCCCGGCGCCGGCCGCCAGCGCGTCGGAGTCCAGCAGCTGGAGCTGCACCAGGCGGCCCGCGAAGATCACGAACACCAGGCCCAGACAGGCCGTCACCAGCCGCAGCCTGCGCCGGGGGTCGGCCAGTCTGATGGTGCGCGGCCCGGGTGCCGGGCGGCGCGGCGAGGACGGGTCGTCGTCGGCCAGCAGCGCGTCCAGCACCAGCGGGTACAGCCGGTGCGCGGCCTCCCGCTCCGCCGTCAGCCGCCG
>NZ_JBSGDD010000124.1:0-16579 GCF_053602195.1 Kitasatospora sp. NPDC004531
GGGGGGGGGGGGGGGGCGGGGGCGGCCGGTGACGGCGGTTCAGCCGGCCTTGGGGGCGGCGAGGGTCTCCCGGGCGGCGCGGATCGACTCCTTGAGCGAGCCCATGGTGGCGAGCACGGCGGTGGGCTCGTACCCGCAGTGGGCCATGCAGTTGTCGCAGCGCGGGTCGCGGCCGCGGCCGTACTTGTCCCAGTCGGTCTTCTCGATGAGTTCCCGGTAGGTGGGGACGTAGCCGTCGGACATCAGGTAGCAGGGGCGCTGCCAGCCGAACAGCGAGTAGTTGGGGATGCCCCACGCGGTGCACTCGAAGTCGACCTTGCCTTCGAGGAAGTCCAGGAACAGCGGGCTGTGGTTGAGCCGCCAGCGGCGGCGGTTGCCGCCGGAGAAGGCCTTGCGGAACAGCTCGCGGGTCTGTTCGACGCCGAGGAAGTGCTCCTGGTCGGGGGCCTTCTCGTACGCGTAGGCCGGGGAGATCATCATCTCGTCGACCTTGAGTTCGTCGTTCAGGAAGTCCAGCACCTCGACCACGGTCTGCGGCGTGTCGGTGTTGAAGAACGTCGAGTTGGTGGTGACCCGGAACCCCCGCCGCTTGGCCTCCTTAATCGCCTCCACGGCCTCCGCGAACGTCCCCTCCTTGGCCACCGAGGCGTCGTGCCGCTCCTGCAGGCCGTCGATGTGCACGGCGAACGTGAAGTACGGGGACGGGGTGAACAGGTCGAGCTTCTTGCGCAGCAGCAGCGCGTTGGTGCACAGGAAGACGTACTTGCGGCGGGCGACCAGCTGCCGGACGATCTCGTCGATCTGCGGGTGCATCAGCGGCTCGCCGCCGGCGATGGAGACCATCGGGGCGCCGCACTCCAGGACCGCGCCGACCGCCTGCGCGACCGGCATCCGCTGCTTGAGCACCCCCGCCGGGTGCTGGATCTTGCCGCAGCCCTCGCACTTCAGGTTGCAGGCGAACAGCGGCTCCAGCTCGACGATCAGCGGGAACTTCTCCCGGCGCTTCAGCTTCTGCTGCATGAGGTAGGTGGACACACGGAGGGTCTGACGCAGCGGCATGGCCATGGCTTAGCTCGCCTCCTGGGGGAGCGTCGAGGGCTGTGTCGAGGACGGTGGGGCGGTCGGCGGACGGGGTGCGGCGGTCAGGTGCCGGTGCCAGGCGGTGAGCGCGGGGACGGCGGCCCGCAGCGCCCGCCAGGCGCGGAACCCGGCGGGCAGGGTGCCGGGGCGGACGAGTTCCCGCTCGGGGGTGTCGACCACCACCCGCAGCACCGCGGCGGGCAGGTCGGGGGCGTGCTCGGCGCGGGCGGCGAGCACCGCGGCGGCCTCCATGTCGACGGCGAGCGCGCCCTCGGCGTGCAGCCGGGCCCGTTCGGCGCCGCGCACCACCCGGTCGGCGGTGCGGTGGGTGCCCAGGTGGGCGCGGAGCCCGGCCTCCTCCAGGGCGGTGGCCAGCGCGGGCGCGGTGGCCAGCGGATGGGTGCGGCCCTCGGCGTCGGTGACCCGGTCGGCGACGATCACCTCGCCGGGGCGCACCCCGGGGCCGACGGCCGCGCCGAAGCCGGCGACGACCAGCGCCCCGTAGCCGCCGGCCTCCAGCAGCGCGCCGGCCCGCCGTCCGGCCGTCCGCCGCCCCATGCCGGTGCGGGCCAGCACCGGGGGGCCGCCGGCCGCGCCGGACCAGTCGCCGCCGCGCAGCGCCCAGGCCTCGGGGGCGAGCGCGCAGAGCACCAGGAGCGGGGCGGTCATCGTCGGCCGCCCCGGCCGAGCGGCGCGTCGTGCAGGTAGCGGCCGAGCGCGGTGACCGGGAAGACCAGCCGGTACAGGTGGTAGTTGATGGAGAAGTCCCAGGGGAACCCGGTGCCGGTGAACTGCGGTTCGTCCCACGTCCCGTCGGGGCGCTGGGTGCGGGTCAGCCAGCCGACGCCGCGTTCGACGGCCTCGGAGTCGCGTTCGCCGGCGGCGAGCAGCGCCATCAGCGCCCAGGCGGTCTGCGAGGCGGTGGAGTCGCCGCGGCCGGCCCAGGTGGCCGGGTCCTCGTAGGAGCGCATGTCCTCGCCCCAGCCGCCGTCGGTGTTCTGCCGGCCGGTCAGCCAGCGGACGGCGCGGCGGATCGCCGGGTGGCCGGGGGTGAGCCCGGCGGCGATCAGGGCGGGCACCACGGAGCCGGTGCCGTAGATGTAGTTGGTGCCCCAGCGGCCGAACCAGGAGCCGTCGGCCTCCTGGTGCTCCAGCAGCCAGGCGACGCCGCGCCGGGTGCGCGGGTCGCGGGTGCGGCCGGTCTCGGCGAGCATCTCCACCATGTGCGCGGTGACGTCGGCCGAGGGCGGGTCGATGACCTCGCCGAAGTCGCAGAACGGCAGCTTGTTGGGCAGCCGGCTGGTGTTGTCGGCGTCGAACGCGCCCCAGGCGCCGTCCTTGGACTGCATGCCCAGGCTCCAGCCGACGGCCCGTTCGACGGCGGCGCCCAGCCGGTCCCGGTCGGGGTGGTCGACGCGGCGCAGCGCGAGCACCACCTCGGCGGTGTCGTCGACGTCCGGGTAGGTGTCGTTCTGGAATTCGAACGCCCAGCCGCCGGGGGCGAGCCGGGGGCGTTTGACGGCCCAGTCGCCGCGGGTGGTGACCTCCTCGCCGAGCATCCACTCGCCGGCCCGCACCAGCGCGGGGTGGTCGCCGGGCAGTCCGGCGTCGCGCAGCGCGATGGTGGCCAGGCAGGTGTCCCAGACCGGGGACTGGCAGGCCTCCAGCCAGCGCTTGCCGTCCTCGGTGTGCACGGTGAAGGATTCGAACGCGGCCAGGCCGGCCTTCATCACGGGGTGGTCGAGGCGGTAGCCGAGCAGCCGCAGCGCGATCAGCGAGTACACGGCGGGCGGCTGGATGCCGCCCCAGCAGCCGTCGGCCTCCTGCCGCTCGACGATCCAGGCGGCGGCCTGCCGCAGCGCCAGGCGGCGCACCGGTTTGACGGCGTACCGGTGGTAGCGGTGCATCAGCTGGTCGAGGCGCTGGAAGAGGCCGTCCCAGCTGTGCGCGGGGGCGAGCGGCCGCTTCGGGTACGGGTCGGCCGGGTCGGTGTGCAGTTCGGTGAGGTCGAAGGGTGCGGGCCGCACCGGGCGGTGGGCGGAGACCACGGTGAGCGGGACGATGGTCTGCCGGGCCCACTGGCCGAAGGAGTAGATGTTCAGCGGCGCCCAGCTGGGCAGGAACAGCACCTCGGGGGGCAGTTCGGGGAGCTTCTCCCAGGGCCACCAGCCGAACAGGGCGAGCCAGATCCGGGTGAAGACCCGGGTGGCGGCGATGCCGCCGTGCTCGCGGACGTGGGCGGCGGCGGCCCGCATGTGCGCGGCGTCCGGGTCGTCCCCGGCGAGCCGGAGGGCGACGTACGCCTCGACGGTGGTGGACAGCTCCGGCGGGCCGCCGTGGAAGGTGGCCCAGGTGCCGTCCTCCCGCTGCCGGGAGCGGATCCAGGCCGCGGTGGCCCGGGTCTGCTCCTCGGTGCGGATGCCGAGGAACTGGCGGAGCAGCAGGTCTTCGGCGTCCATGGTGACGTTGGTCTCCAGGTCGCCCTTCCACCAGCCGTCGGCGTGCTGGAGTGACAGCAGGTGTGCGGTGGCCCGGCTGAGCGCCGCCGCGGGTGAGGAATCGTCAGATCGTGTTACTGCAACTGAGGTTTGGGGTCCGAGCCTTCCACCCGCGGTTGCTGTCACTCTTACGTCACCTCTCTCTGACCACCACGAATTCGGCGAGTGCGACGAAGTGCTCGCGCACCTCGTCGGCCATGGGCACCTCGCCGAGCGCGGCGAGGGCGGTGTCGTACTGGCGGCGGGCCTCTTCCTGCGTCCAGGCCCGGCCGCCGGCCTGTTCGATCAGCGCGGCGCGGGCGGCGAGCCGCTGCTCGCTCTCCTCGCCGCGGCCGGTCGGGTCGGCCAGCTGTGCGGCCAGCTCGCGGGAGGCGGCGCCCCCCTCGGCCAGCGCGGCGCACACCGGAAGCGACTTCTTGCGCGACTGGAGGTCGCTCCAGTGCGGCTTGCCCGTCACCTCGGTGGCGCCCCAGATCCCCAGCAGGTCGTCCACCGCCTGGAACGCCAGGCCCAGGTGGTGGCCGTACCGCTGGAGCGCGTCGGAGACCTTGTCGTCGGCGCCGGCCAGCACCGCGCCGATCGCCGCGGAGGCCGCCAGCAGGGCGCCGGTCTTGCCGCCCTCCATGGTCAGGCACTCCTCGACCGTCACCACGTCCCGCTGTTCGAACGACACGTCCAGCGCCTGACCGTCGATCAGCCGCCGGGTCGCGGTGGTGATCAGGCGGACGGCGCGGGCGGCGTCGGTCGGGGTGGCCCCGCCGGCCACCGCGGCGTCCAGCAGGACCTCGGTGCCGAGGGTGGCCAGTGCGTCGCCGACCAGCACGGCCTGCGCCGGGCCGAACACCGTCCAGGCGGTGGCCCGGTGCCGACGTGTCTCGTCACCGTCCATCAGGTCATCATGCAGGAGGGAGAAATTGTGCACCAGCTCGACCGACACGCCGCCCGGTACGCCCACCTGCGCGTCCGCGCCGACCGCCTCGGCCGACAGCAGCGCCAGCGCCGGGCGCACCGCCTTGCCGCCGTCGCCCGCGGCGGGCTTGCCGTCGCGGTCGATCCAGCCGAAGTGGTAGGCCGCGACGGTGTCCATCGGTGCGGCCAGACGGGCGACGGCCTCGCGCATCGGCGGCGTGCAGAGCGTGCGCCCGCGCGCCAGCAGGTCCAGGACCGTCGGGGTGTCCCTGACCGTCGAGCCGGTGCGTGCCTCCACGTGCGTTCCCTCTCGGTACGTCGGGCCGGCCGCGAGCGGCGGCCGGCCTGGTGCGATGTCGGTGGTCGGGGCCTGCCGGGTCGCCGTCATCGGGGCCACCGCCCGTCCGCCCGGTCGACGGGGAGCCGGCCGGTGCCGGCCAGTGCGGCGTCGGCCGCGGCGTGGCCGCTGCGCACCGCGCCCTCCATGGTGGCGGGCCAGCCGGTGGCCGTCCACGATCCGGCGAGCAGGACGCCCGGGACGTCGGTGCGCGCGCCGGGGCGCAGCCGGGCGGTGCCGGGCGCCGGGTCGAAGGTGGCGGTGCGCTCCCGGGTGACGAAGAAGTCCAGCACCTTCGCGCCCGCGGCGGCGGGCAGCAGCCGGGCGAGCTCCGGCAGGTAGCGCGCCCGCAGTTCGGCGACCGGCAGGTCGATCTCGTCCTCGGCGGCGGACTGCGACACCGCCAGGTACTGGGCGCCGGGGACGTCCAGGCCGGAGTGCCGGGTGCGGTCGAAGACGAACTGCACCGGGGAGCCGATCGCGGCGAAGAACGGGCGGCGGATCAGCGGCCGGTCGTAGATCACGTGCACGTTGAGGATCGGCGCGGTGCCGAAGTCGGCGAGCCGCTCCTGCCCGGGGACGGCGCCGGGCGGCAGCAGCGCGGCGGCGGTGTCCTGGGCGCCGGCCAGCACCACGGTGTCGGCGCTGAGCAGCTCGCCGCTCTCCAGCCGGACGGCGTGCGGTTCGGCGGCCTTGAGCTCGGCGGCCTTGGCACGCAGCAGCACCCGGACGCCCAGTCGTTCGAGTTCGGCGCGGGCCCGGTCGTGGTGGATCTCGCCGAGCGGGACGCGGGCGGTGCCGATGTCGGCGGCGCCCGGGTCGGACAGCAGGCCGGTCTTGAACACCTTGGCCGCCAGCGCCAGCGAGGTGCGGTCGGCGGTGGCGTTCAGGGTGGCGACGCCCACCAAGTCCCAGACGGCCTCGACGGTGGCCGGGGTCTGGCCGTGGCGGCGCAGCCACTCGCCGAAGGAGAGGTCGTCGAGCGCCGGGTCGTCGAGGTCCAGCCCCTTGAGGGCGAGCGCGCCGCGCACCACCCGCAGCCGGTCGGCCGGGCCGAGGTGGCGGTAGGTGGCGAGGCTGCCGGCCAGGTGCAGCGGGACGGGCAGCGCGGCGCGGCGCAGCCGGCCGAGGCTGCGGGCGCCGTCGGCGGCGAGGCCGAGCACCGGGACGTCGAGGCGGTCCTGCAGGTCGGTCAGGCCCTGGGCGCCGAGGCGGTCGAGCAGGCCGCGGTAGGCGGTGCAGCAGCGCATGTAGACGTGCTGGCCGTTGTCGACCGTCAGCTCGCCGCGCTTGAAGGAGAAGGCCAGGCCGCCGAGCCGGGGGCGGGCCTCGACCAGGGTGGTGCGCACGCCGGCCTCGGCCAGCCGGAGGGCGGCGGTGATGCCGGCCAGGCCGCCGCCGATCACCACGGCGGTGCGCTGCCGCTGCGGCGTCGGCGTGCTCATCGGTCCTCCCCGGCGGCAGTGGACTGAGGGCACACCAACGAGCGCGTGCGTCGTGATTCCCTGTTGACACAGCGTGACATAACTCGCGTGAGAATCAAGAACGCCCTCCGGCGAGCCCGGACAGTGCCACGTACGCCTTCTCCCAGCCCGGCAGCGAGACCCGGCCGCGGAGCACCGAGTGCGGGTCGGCGGCGATCCGGCCGAGCAGGCGGTGGTAGATGCCGGCCATCGCGGCGGTGGCGGCGCGGCTGCGGCGGTCGAGCATCGGCAGCAGTTGCAGACCCTCGGTGAAGGCCTGCTGGGCGCGGTCGGCCTCGAAGGCGACCAGGCCGGTGAAGTCGGCGCCGACCGGGAGCTTCGGGAGGGCGAAGCCCTGCTGGCAGCCGAACCGGACGAGGTCCTCGGTGGGCAGGTAGGTACGGCCGTTCAGGGCGTCCTCGCGCAGGTCGCGCAGGATGTTGGTGAGCTGCAGCGCCAGGCCCAGGGTGTCGGCGTAGGCGGCGCCGCGCTCCCAGTCCTCGCAGCCGTACACGCCGAGCGAGAGGCGGCCGATCGAGCCGGCCACGCAGCGGCAGTACACCTTGAGGTCGTCGAAGGTTTCGTACTCGACGCCCTTGAGGTCCATCTCGACGCCGTCGATCAGCTCGTCGAAGCCGCCGAGCGGGATCGGGAAGCGGCGGGCGGCGTCGGCCAGCGCGACCTTGATCGGGTCGGTGTCGTCCTCGGTGACCGCGCCCGCCCGGACCTCGTCCAGCAGGGCGCGGGTGCGGGCCAGGGCCTCGCTCTTCTGCTCGGCGGGCAGGTCTCCGTCGCCGATGTCGTCGACCCGGCGGGCCAGCGCGTACAGCGCGGACATCGCCAGCCGCTTGGCCTCGGGCAGCAGCCGGATGCCGTAGCTGAAGTTGCGGGCCTGCAGGGCGGTGACCGCCTCGCAGTACCGGTAGGCCGCCATGACCGGCGCGGACGCCAGTGGTGATGCCCCCACGCGGGCGCTCACCTTCCCTTCGCGAAAAGTGCCGCCGCCCGGCCGGCCAGGCGGCGCTTGTCCGGCTTCGCCCGGTGCGCGAGCACGTCGTACCCGGCCGCCGCGATGGCGTCCAGGGCCGCGTACCCGCCGGCGGTGAATCCCGCCAGCAGCAGTCGGAGCCTCCCGTGAACCGTACCTACCAGCGGCGCGCCGCGGTCGAGCAGGGTCCGGGCCCGGCTCGCCTCCCAGGCGATCAGCTGCCGCACCTCGCGCGAGGCGGCGGGGGCGGCGAGGTCCTGTTCGGTGACGCCGAAGGTGGCGAGGTCCTCCTGCGGGAGGTAGATCCGGCCGCGTTCGAGGTCCTCGGCGACGTCCTGCAGGTGTTCGACGATCTGCAGCGCGGTGCAGATGTCGTCGGACATCGCGATCCGTTCGGGGGTGGCGCGGCCGGCCAGGGCGAGCACCAGGCGGCCGACCGGGTCGGCGGAGAGGGTGCAGTAGTGCCGCAGGTCGTCCCAGGCCGGGTAGCGGGTGGCGGTCTGGTCGACCCGGTTGGCCTCGATCAGCCGGCGGAACGGCTCGGGGGTGACGGCGTGCTGTTCGATCAGCGGGACGAGGCGGCGGATCAGCGGGTGCCGGGGCTCGCCGGCGGCGGTGCCCAGGACGGTGCCGCCCTGGGCGCGGTCGTCGCCGAGGGCGGTGGCGAAGGCCCGGTCGAGGTCGCGCTCCAGGCCGTCCAGCAGGGCGAGCCGGAAGCCGGCGTCCCCGGGGGCGCCGGGGACGTCCAGCAGCTGGGCGACGGAGGCCGGGTCGGCGAGGTCGCCGTCGCCGGCGTCGTCGATCAGCCGGGCGAAGCCGTAGACCGCCATCAGGTCGCCGCGCCAGGCGGCGGGGAGGAAGGCGGGGGCGACCGGGAAGTTCTCCAGGTCCGCCTTGTCCAGCGTCACCGCCGCTGTCTGGTTATCGGATTTGGTTGAAGCCGACACTGCCGTCACCTTCCCGTTCTACACCGGTGCCGACCGCCACCGCGCCCCGGACACGCTTTCGTCGCCACGCCTTCACCCGCCGCACGGCACAGGGCCGGTGCCGGGGAACCCTCCCCGCGCACCGGCCCTGCGACCGTCGGCCGCGCCCCGGTCAGGGGCGCTCGCCCTTCTCGTACCGCCGGACCACCTCGTCGGTGTGCCCGTCCATGATCAGCTCGCCGTGCTCGATCCAGATGGTGCGCTCGCAGGTCTCGCGGATCGCGTTGTTGTCGTGGCTGACCAGGAAGACCGTGCCGGCCTCCTTGCGCAGCTCGTTGATCCGGGCCTTGGAGCGCTGCTGGAAGCCCTGGTCGCCGGTGGCGAGGGCCTCGTCGATCAGCAGCACGTCGTGGGTCTTCGCGGCGGCGATGGAGAACCGCAGGCGGGCGCCCATGCCGGAGGAGTAGGTGCGCATCGGGAGCGAGATGAAGTCGCCCTTCTCGTTGATGCCCGAGAAGTCCACGATGCTCTGGTAGCGCTCGCGCACCTGGTTCGGGGACATGCCCATCGCCAGGCAGCCCAGCACCACGTTGCGCTCGCCGGTCAGGTCGTTCATCAGCGCCGCGTTCACGCCCAGCAGCGAGGGCTGGCCGTGGGTGTAGATGGCGCCCTTGGCGGTCGGCAGCAGGCCGGCGATGGCCGCCAGCATGGTCGACTTGCCGGAGCCGTTGGAGCCGATCAGGCCGACGGCCTCGCCCTTGTACGCGGTGAAGCTGATGCCGCGCACCGCGTGCACCTCGCTGATCGCGGGCGACTTCTTGCGGGTGATGATCCGGCTCAGCGCCGAGGTGGCGCTGCCCTTGCCGGAACCGGCGCCGTGCACCTTGTAGACGATGTGCACGTCGTCCACCACGACGGTGGGGACCCGGGCCTGGTTGTCCACCGCGGTGGTCTCCTTCATGGTGTCGATCGCTGCGTCAGCCACGGCCGTACTCCTCCTCGGACTTCCAGAAGAACACGAAGCCGATGACGAACGCGACGATCGCCCAGGTACCGGCCATGATCCAGATGTGGTCCGGGAGCTTCAGCGCCTCCGGGAGCGGGTGGCCCGCCGCGTCGTAGCCACCCGGGTAGATCTTCTTGTCGAAGCTGTCCGGCATGAAGGCGTAGCGCATCAGGTCCATGTAGACCGTCGCCGGGTTCCAGGAGTAGACCGTCTGCCAGATCGTCGGCCAGCTCTTGATGTAGCCGGAGACGCTGTACATGACGCCGGAGACGTACATCCAGGTGCGCAGCAGGAACGGCATCAGCTGCGAGATGTCGGAGGTCTTGGCGCCGATCCGGGCCATCACCATGGCGAGGCCGGTGTTGAACAGCGACTGCAGCAGCAGCGCCGGGACGATCAGCAGCCAGGTCATGCCGGGGCGGATGCCGTTGATCAGCACGATGGCGACCAGCACCACCATCGAGATCAGCAGCTGCTGGAGCTGGATCACGGTGAAGGCGATCGGCAGCGAGGCGCGCGGGAAGTGCAGCGCCCGGATCAGGCCGAGGTTGTCCGAGATGGACCGGGTGCCGGCCTGGATCGCGCTCTGCGAGAACTGGAAGACGAAGACGCCGACGCACAGCCAGGCGACGTAGACCGGGACGCCGTCCCGGCTCTTCATGATCACACCGAAGACCAGGTAGAACACCGCGCAGTTGAGCAGCGGGGTGAGCACCTGCCAGAGCTGGCCGAGCTTCGCGGTGGTGTACTGCGCGACCAGGCGGGCGGTCGCGAACGCGCTGATGAACGCGCGGCGGGCCCACAGCTGGCGGATGTACTTCGGCAGACTCGGCCGCTTGCCGCTGACGGACAGTCCGTACTTGTCCGCCAGTTGCTTCGGGGTCAGACCCGCGTCGGCGCCCCTCGGTGCGGAGAGGTTGACCGGGTCACTCAGTGTCGACACATTCGTCCTTCAGGGGGTCGAAATCCCGCGCCCCGGGGGGACGGGGCGCGGAACCGGGGCGTACCACGAGGAGCTCAGGTTTGCGTCCGGCCGGCGGGGGTAACGCCGACCGGTTGCGATCAGATGATTGGCGGTCTGCCGAGCCTGGTCAAGCGCCAGACGGTCGACCACTTCATCGGCCGGCGCGGCCCGCAGGGCTCGCTCCAGCCTGCCCGGAACCCGCCGAGCCACGCCTTGAGTGCCGAGCCGGAGGGCCGGCGGGCGACGGTCAGCAGGAACCAGGTCCCCAGGTAGAGAGGCACCAACAGGGCCGGAAGGTTCCGCCTGGCCAGCCACACCCGGTTGCGGGCGACGTTGTGGAAGTACGCCGCGTGCCGGGCCGGGGAGGTCGCCGGGTGGTACAGCACCACGTCCGGCCGGTAGTCGATCGACCAGCCGGCGTCCAGCGCCCGCCAGGCCAGGTCGGTCTCCTCGTGGGCGTAGAAGAACTCCGCGGGCAGCTGCCCGGCCTGCGGGAAGACCGCGCTGCGCACCGCGCTGGCGCCGCCCAGGAAGGTGGTGACCCGGGACCCGCGCATCGGGTCGCTGGCGCGCAGCCGGGGCACGTGGCGGCGCTGGGTGGTGCCGGTCTCCGGGTCGGCGATCCGGAACGAGACGATGCCCAGCGACGGGTCGGCGGTGAACGCCTTGCGGAGGATCTCCGCGGAGTCGGTGTTCGGCAGCGAGCCGTCGTCGTCCAGGAACAGCACCGCGTCGACGTCCCGGCCGTCCGGGCCGAAGAGTTCGATGCCGACGTTGCGGCCGCCGGGGATGCCCAGGTTCTCGGGCAGTTCGACGGTGCGCACGCCCTCCGGGAGCGGGGGCAGCGGGGCGCCGTTGCCGACCACGGCGAGCTCGACCGGCGGGCCCTGCTGGGCGCGCACCGACTCGATCAGCGCGTTCAGTTCGGCGGGCCGGTTGCCCATGGTGATGATGACCGCGCCGAGGCGGAAGTCGTCGCTCATCGGAGCCTGCTGGACAGCACGATGGACAGCAGGTGCAGGACGGTCTGCAGCATCGCGATGGCGGCGAGCACCACCACGGCGAGGCGGGTGAAGTACAGGCCGCCGTGCACCTGGTCGGCGATGCCGGCGGCCAGGATGAACAGCGAGGCCTCCACGGCGCCGACCAGGCGGTGGAACTTCAGCAGCGAGGCGGCCCGGCGGGCCTTGGCGACGGCGTTCGAACGCGGCACCGAGGCCTCGTCCTCGACGGCGGTCATCCCGGAGCGGGCCCGGGCGACGTCGACCAGGTCGGTCTCGGACTTGATCAGGATCGCGCCGAGCGCGGCCAGCGTGCCGAGGAAGGCCCACTGCCAGGCGGCGTGCGCGCCCTCGCGGTGCAGCAGGTCGGAGGCGCGCAGGCCGAGGCCGGTGAGCAGCGCCGCCTCGGACATGTAGTGGCCGACCCGGTCCAGGTAGACGCCGGTGAGCGAGGTCTGCCGGCGCCAGCGGGCGACCTCGCCGTCCACGCAGTCCAGCAGCAGGTAGATCTGGATCAGCAGGGCGCCGAGGATCGCGCCGGTCAGGCCCGGGACCACCAGGGCGATGCCCGCCAGGATGCCGGTGAGCATCATCAGGTAGGTCAGGCCGTTGGGCGTGATGGCGGTGACGGTCGACAGGATGCGGGTGATCCGCAGCGAGATCTTCCGCATGTAGAGGCGGCCGGCCCAGTGCTCGGCACTGCGTCGCTGGAGCATGCCCTCGGGGTGGATGACCGCCCGGAGCTCCTCGATCGACGGGCGGCGGGTGAGGTCAACCGGCGGGCGTTCAGCTGTTGACGGCTTGGACATAGTCGGCGTACGCGTCCCTGATGTCTGTGGCGGAGAGGTCGAGGTGTTCGAGGATGGTGAAGCGCCCCGGTCTGGTGTTCGGAGCGTAGTGCACCGCTTCGGTGAACTCCGCCTCGGTGAAGCCGATCTGATCGGCGGTCACCGGCAGGCCGTGGAAGCGCAGGCGCTCCACGATCAGTCCGGACAGGTCCCGCTCGCCCCGCAGGAAGCAGGCGAAGGCCGCGCCGAGGCCGACCTGCTCGCCATGCTGGGCGGACCGCTTGGGGTACAGCACGTCCAGGGCGTGCGAGATCTCGTGGCAGGCTCCCGAGCTGGGCCGGGTGCTGCCCGCGATGTTCATCGCGATGCCGGACAGTACCAGGGCTTCCGCGAGCGTGGTCAGCAGGTCCGGGTCCTCCAGGGTGCCCGGGTGCCGCAGCAGGTTCTCGCCGGCCGCCCGGGCCATCGCCACGGCCAGGCCGTCGACCGGCTCGCCGGTGACGGCGTGCGACAGCTCCCAGTCGGCGCAGGCGGAGATGTTGGAGACGGCGTCGCCGATGCCAGCCGCCACGAAGCGCTTGGGCGCCTTGGCGATGACGTCCAGGTCGACCACGATGCCGATCGGGCCGGGCACCCCGTAGGAGCCCCGGCCGGCGTCGTTGTCGAGGGTGGAGACCGGCGAGCAGATGCCGTCGTGGGCGAGGTTGGTGGCGACCGCGACCACCGGCAGGCCGACCCGCGCGGCGGCGTACTTCGCCACGTCGATGATCTTGCCGCCGCCGAGGCCGACCAGCGCGTCGTAGTGGCCGCGGCGGATCTCGTCGGTCAGCCGGACCGCGCTGTCCAGGGTGCCGTCGTCGACCTGGTACCAGTCGGCGCCCGGCAGCGCCGGCTCCAGGCGCTCGCGCAGCAGGGCGCCCGAGCCGCCGCTGATCGCCACCGCGATCCGGCCGGCCGTGGACAGCCGCTGGTCGGCGAGGATGCCGCCGAGCGCGTCCAGCGCGCCGGCCCGCACCTCGACGAACACCGGCGAGGGCACCAGTCGGGTCAGTACCGGCACGCGATCTCCCGGGCCTTGGCCAGGTCGTCGTGGTTGTCGATCTCGACCCAGGAGACCTCGCCGATCGGCTGGACGTCGACGATCAGGCCGCGGTCGACCATCTCCTGGTAGCCGTCCTCGTAGTACAGCTGCGGGTCGCGCTCGAAGACCGCCTTGAGGGCGTCGGCGAGGGCCGGGCCGGCCGAGGGGTTGATCACGGTGACGCCGATGTACTCGCCGGTGGCGTCCAGCGGGTCCATCAGCTTGGTGATCCGGCGCACGCCGAGCTCCGGGTCGACGACGACCTTCATCTCCTCGTCGGCGAGCTTCTTCACGGTGTCCAGCGCGAGCAGGATGCCGGGGGCCCGGCCCTCCTTGATGCGGCGGTCGTTGCCGTCCAGCATGGTGCGCTGCACCGAGGCCGGGTGGACGGTGTCGCCGTTGGCCAGCAGCAGGCCCTCGGCGAACAGGTCGCGGGCGCACCACAGGGAGTAGGCGTTGTTCCACTCCTCGGCCTTGTCGTTCTCGACCAGGGTGAGCTTGACGCCGTACTTCTGCTCCAGCGCCTGCTTGCGCTCGTACACCGCCTCCTTGCGGTAGCCGACGACGATCGCGGCCTCCCGCAGGCCCACCTCGGCGAAGTTCCCCAGGGTCAGGTCGAGCACCGTCCGCTCTCCGTCGACCGGCACCAGCGCCTTGGGCAGGGTGTCGGTGTACGGACGAAGCCGGCGGCCTGCGCCGGCGGCCAGGACGAGGCCGATCATGCGGGACTCCAGGGTCTCGGGTGCCGTCCGGCACGCCGGTGCGGGCCGGGCGCCGGGGGCGCGGCCGCGGCTGCGGCGCGCCGTCCGGGCGCGTCCTGCGGAGCGCCCGGTCCCACTGATGGTAGGCGACCCCGGCCACCTGCCAGAACGCGGGCCGGGCAGCTCAGGTGATCAACTGCCGGGCCGCGCCGCGGGCCGATCGACTGATCAAATGAAGGCGGAACCCGGACGCCCGAAGGCCTCCGACGGCCCGGGATCGAACACTTCCGCCGAACATCCGGTCCGCCGGGCCGGTGATGTGCGTCGCGGCCCCGGGGCCGCCCGGGCATGCGGCAGACTTGGGCCCCGACGCCGTCGGCGGACCGACCGATCCGGGCCGCCGTGCGCGCAGCCGACCTCAGAACCGGGGTGGGCGGCCCCGGGCCCTTCCCGGGCGCGGCCCCGGTCCACGTGCCGAAAGGGGCATTTCGCCCATGAGTCCCGCTGTCAGCCCGACCGACGACCTCTCCCCCGAGCTCGCCACCCCGCCCGCGGCCGCACCCGGCGAGATCCTGTTGGAGCTGGTCGACGACCAGGGCGTGACCATCGGGACCGGCGAGAAGCACTGGGCCCACCAGCAGCCGGGCCGGCTGCACCGCGCCTTCTCGGTGTTCCTGTTCGACCGCCAGGGCCGGATGCTGCTGCAGCGCCGGGCCCTCGGCAAGTACCACTCGCCGGGCGTCTGGTCGAACACCTGCTGCGGCCACCCCTACCCCGGCGAGCAGCCGTTCGTGGCGGCCGCCCGCCGCACCGCCGAGGAGCTGGGCGCCGCCCCCGCGCTGCTGTGCGAGGCCGGCACCGTCCGCTACGACCTGCCGGACGAGACCACCGGGCTGATCGAACGGGAGTGGAACCACCTGTTCGTCGGCCTGATCACCGCCGAGCCGGAGCCGGCCCCGGAGGAGGTCGAGGACACCCGGTTCGTCACCGCCGCCGAGCTGCGCGAGCTGCGGGGCGAGAAGCCGTTCTCGGTGTGGTTCGAGACGGTCTTCGAGGCCGCGCTGCCGGGGATCCGGGAGATCGCCGGGAACGAGTGGTGACCTCGCGGCGGTCCGCCGCTCAGTAGTCCGCCTCCCCGTCGGGCCCCTCCCCCGCCGCCGCGGGCCCGGGCAGCGGCAGGGCGGCCCAGATCACCTTGCCGCCGTCCTCGGTGGGCTCCACGTCGCACTCGCCGCCCGCCTGCAGGGTGACGCTCTTGACCAGCAGCAGGCCGCGTCCGCCCGGGCGGACCGGGTCGTTCGACTGCGCCCGCGGGCGGTAGGGGTGGCCGTCGAACACCGCGACCCGCACCCGCCGCGGGCCGATCTCCAGCTCGCAGTGCACCTGCGGGGAGAGCGCGGCGGCGTGCGTGACGGCGTTCGCCATCAGCTCCGAGACGATCAGCAGCAGGTCGTCGACCAGTTCCTGGTAGCGCTCCCCCGCCATGCCCTGGGCCAGCAGCCGGTCGCGCACCGCGCGTCTGGTGCGCGGCACCGAGGCCTCCTGCGGGGCCGCGCCGAACCGCCAGCTGCCGGGCTCCGGCCCTCCCCGGCGGGGCCGCCCGGCGGTGACGTCCGTGGCCTGCCGCTGCGTCTGTTCCACTGCACGCCGCCCTTCACGCGGTGTCGGGAGCCGACCGCGCTCGGGACGGGCGTACCGCTCGGGGCTCCGCTGGTCACCCGAGGCTAGGAGAGCGACCCCCGGCGACCGGCGTCGGGACCGCAAAGACGCGTGTCGTGAAGCTTCCCGACCGAATCGGTGCGCGATCCGGCCCCCTCCTGGCCGCGCACGCTCCCGGCGGGCGCGATTTTTGCCGCCAGAACACCCGCGCGAACCCCCGCGACCAGCAGTTTCACCCTTTTCTCCGCCCGCCTTGCCCGCGTTGCGCCCGAATTGCCCCGCCCTCGTGCCCGCAGGCCTCGAAAACGCAGGTGAGAAGCACTCCGGAAGCCTGGTAATGTTCTCTTTGTCGCCAGGGGGCAGCCGAAAGGAAGCCCCGAGGTGAACACCCGGTCCGGGTGGCGGAATGGCAGACGCGCTAGCTTGAGGTGCTAGTGCCCTTTATCGGGCGTGGGGGTTCAAGTCCCCCCTCGGACACAGACACTGCGGGTCAGGAGAAATCCTGGCCCGCAGTTTTTGTCTGCCCGGAAGCGGCCGGTCGGGTTGACCAGCAGGCGCACCTCGCGGGCGTCCAACTCCGCTGCGGCGAGCACCGGTTCGACCACGTGGCGGCGGATGTCGGGGGCGAGCAGGGCATCCAGGTCGACGTCGGCGGCGTGCTGCGAGGAGACCACGACGGTGTCCAGGCGCACCGCATCAGCTCGGGTGGCTCGTCGGTGGCGTAGCCGAACATCAGGCCCTGGTCGCCGGCGCCCTGCCGGTCGAGTTCGTCGTCCTCGCTGATCTGGTCGGCGATCTTGTCGGGGTGGCCTTCGGTGACGGACTCCGAGGTGAACAGGCGGCGGGTCATCGGGTTCCTTCGGGCGGCGGGCCGGCCTGAGCGGGGTTCAGTGCCAGCTGACGGGGTTGCGGTAGGCGGCGGGGCGCTCCAGGCGGCGCCAGTGCGCGCGGTGGTGCGGGGCCCGGTGCTGCGGGGGGCGCGCGGGCCGGACGGTGGTGCGGACCGCCAGGACGGCGAGCAGGGCGGCGAGTTCCTCCGCGGTGGGCGAGCCGCGGACGATCCGGATCTCGGGCGGCCCGTTCACATCGGCGGGTTGCCGTGCTTGCGGCTCGGCAGGTCGGCGTGCTTGGTGCGGAGCATGGCCAGTGAGGAGGCCAGCACGGCGCGGGTCTCGGCG
>NZ_JBSGDD010000125.1:0-16500 GCF_053602195.1 Kitasatospora sp. NPDC004531
CGACAAGCGCTAGTCACGTCCGCAAGGTCGCGATCACGTGCAGGTCATTGTCCTGCGTCGCGATCTTGCGGACGGGGTGCCTTCCGCATCGCGCAGTCCCCGCGCCCCTGGTTGCGCTCTCCCTGGTTTCGCACCCTCCCGCGTCCGACCAGTCAGTGGCGGTTGGGGGCGCGTTCGTACGTCCAGATGTCCTCGGTGAAGGTCTGGTCGGGCAGGAAGCGGATCGGGCCGGTGGCCGTGTGGACGGTGCGGGGGAGGTCGTGGAAGAGGCCGGCGGCGCGCGGGTCGTCGAGCATCAGGTCGGCGGGGGTGACGACGAAGTCCAGGTCGCCGGGTTCGCGGGCGGCGGCGCCGAGCCGCGCAGCACCAGGTGGTCGGCCCAGCGGGAGGCGGCGACGGCGGCGAGGCCGGTGTCCATCGCGGTGCGGCGGGCGGCGTACCAGGCGGTGGCGAGGGCGGGGTCGGTGAACTGCGCGACAAGCGCAAGGCCCGTCCGCAAGGTCGCGATCACGTGCAGGTCATTGTCCTGCGTCGCGATCTTGCGGTTGGGTGCCTTCCGCTGCGCGCAGTTCCCCGCGCCCCTCTATTCGCGCCCATCCGCGTCCGACCAGTCAGTGGTGGCCGGGGGCGCGTTCGTACGTCCGGATGCCCTCGGTCAGGCGGGCGGGGTGTCGGGGAGCCAGCCGGAGTCCAGGGCGAGCGACGAGTCGTGGACCACGTACTCGCGGGTGACCTTCAGGGGTGGGAAGCCGGCGGCGGTCAGTGCGGTGGTGAGGCGGTCGAGCCGGGAGCCGGCGGCGGGCAGGCCGAGGCGGTGGCAGCGCTGGGTGACGAAGTACTGGCGGTGGCCGTCGGGTTCGGTGCGGCGGGCGTTCCAGGAGACGTGCGCGTGGTGGCCGGCGGCGGCCCGGGCCAGTGTCTCGCGGGGGACGCCGGGGGACAGCCGCACCTTCACATGGTGTTCGAAGTAGCGGGCGGCGTCGGCGAGTTCGGCCTCCGCGTCGGTGCGGGGGACGCCGGGCGCCCAGGGCGCGGCCTCGATCTTCACCCGGACCGGCGTGAACCCGGCGGCCCGCAGCCGGGCCGTCTCCGCGGCGGCGCGCCGGTGCTGGGCGGCCAGCGTGCCGTCGCCCTGCCAGGACAGCATCGGCTGCGAGGGGTGCCGGCCGCGCGCCAGCAGGATGTGGGTGAACTCCAGGCCGTGCGCGGCCGCCCACTCCGCCAGCGCGTCGGCGTCGCCCGGGGCCAGGGTGAGGTGGGTCTCGTACCGGCCGACCGGCTCGGCGCTTCGAACGGGCATGCGGGGATTGTGGCAGCGACGCGGGGCCGGCGACCAGCGTGATTTGCCGCCGGCCCGCCGGGGTCAGAACAGCTTGAGCTTGTCGTCGTCGATGCCGCGCAGCTCGTCGTAGTCGAGGACGACGCAGCCGATGCCGCGGTCGGTGGCCAGTACGCGGGCCTGGGGCTTGATCTCCTGGGCGGCGAAGATGCCCTTGACCGGGGCGAGCAGCGGGTCGCGGTTGAGGAGGTCGAGGTAGCGGGTGAGCTGCTCGACGCCGTCGATCTCGCCGCGGCGCTTGATCTCGACGGCGACGGTGGCGCCGTCGGAGTCGCGGCAGAGGATGTCGACCGGGCCGATCGCGGTCGGGTACTCGCGGCGGATCAGCTGCCAGCCCGCGCCGAGCACCTCCATCCGGTCGGCGAGCAGTTCCTGCAGGTGGGCCTCGACGCCGTCCTTGACCAGGCCGGGGTCGACGCCGAGCTCGTGGCTGGAGTCGTGGTGGACGTCCTCCAGGGTGATGATCAGCTTCTCGCCGGCCTTGTTGGTGACCGTCCACACCCCCTCGGCCTCCTTGAGGGAGCACGGCGGGGACATCCAGTTCAGCGGCTTGTAGGCCCGGTCGTCGGCGTGGATGCTGACGCTCCCGTCGGCCTTCACGATCACCAGGCGCACGGCGGAGGGCAGATGTGCAGCGAGGCGGCCCGCGTAGTCCACGGTGCACTTGGCGATTACAAGACGCATGGGGACAAGCCTACGGCCCGCCGGGAGTGCCCCGTCCCTGTTCGAATTCCCGGGGCGCGGGGAGGGGGCGTGCGGCCGGGGGAGGTGCGCCGGTGCGCAGTGGGTCGCGGGGGCGCGATTCGCGAGACAGGCGGCTGTTCCCGGGCGGGCCCGGAAGCCGTTTGAAGCGAGTGCCCGCAGAGCGGGTGTGGGCCGGCCGGGAGGGGCGAAACATGGTGACCGCACGGCCACCGACGGTGATTCGGGCCGGCTCGGCGTACCGGTCGCAGCGCGGCTGATTCCGGCCAATCTCGGCCCCGGCGCGGCGATTCGGGTCGGCAATCCCCGGATTCTCCCGCCGGGTCCGGGAAGGACTGCCACGCTGGTCTGACCCCCTGGCCAGGACCCCCACGCACGCGCCGGCCCCCCAGCCCGTCGCGCCGTCGGCACTCGAACATCGCGCGCCGTTCACCGCACGTCCGTCCACCGCACCCTCAGCACACCGGTACGACCGCCCCGTCGAATCCGCCGGGGCGGACCGTGAGAGGAGAACCCATGTCGCTCGACGTCTCACCGGCCCTGTTGGAGAAGGCCGAACGAGGCGAGGTCGACGAGCGGGAGTTCGTCGACTGTGTCCGCACCTCGCTGCCCTACGCCTGGGAGACGATCAGCTCGCTGGTCACCCAACTGGAGGTCGACGGAACGGACTTCGCCGACAACGAAGTCCCGCCGCCGAGCGAGCAGGAACGCGGACAGCTGCTCCGGGCGCTGGCCAGCGACGCCATCCGCGGAGCCCTGCAGCGCCACTTCGGCGTCCAGCTGGCCTTCCAGAACTGCCACCGGGTCGCGGTCTTCGCCCCCGGCCCCGACACCGCCGACCGGCACGCCCGATTCACCTCGGTCCGCGCCCAACTGCTCAACCAGTCCCCGGAGTTGCGCGACTGCTGAGTTCGACACGCCCGAGTGCGCGGGCCGCCCCGGACCCACCCGGACGGGGCGCCCCGCGGGCGCTCAGCGCAGCTGCGGCAGCACCTCGTCGCCGATCCGGTCCAGGTTGTGCAGCGTCGCCGCGGTGTCGCCCGAGCCCTCGGCGAGCAGCGCGAAGCGACGGATCCCGGTGCCCTCCGCGGTCGCCAGCAGCCGGTCCGCGCACTGCCGCGGCGTGCCCACCGCGTGCAGGTCGCACAGCAGCTCGGTGTACGCCCGCGGATCGCGCATCGACCGCTCCCGGCCGTCCACCGTGCGGTGCGCGCCCAGCCCGTGGGCGAAGAAGTCCGGCATCGCCCGCAGCAGGCTCGCCCGCGCCGCGCCCGCCCGGTCGTCGACCTGCACCACGCCCGCCGCGACGTGCTCGCGCTCCACCCGGGCCAGCTGCTCCTCGCCGCGGCCCGCCGCCCGCCAGGCCGCCCGGTAGGCGGCCAGCATGTCCCGCTTGTCCTCGTCGCCCGAGTGCATGCCCAGCAGCATCGGCAGGCCCCGCTCGGCGGCCGTCCGCACCCCCGCCGGGGAGGTGCACGCCATCACCACCGGCGGCCCCGACCGGGTCTGCGGGGACGGCTCCTGACGCTGCCTCGGGATCACCGGGCCGCCGTCCAGGCCCAGCCAGCCCGTCAGGTCCGCCCGCCGGGCGGTCTCGGCGGCCCGCGGCACCACCGCCACCTCGGGGAAGTCGAACTGCGGCCCCGAGCCGCCCACCCGGGCCCCGGACAGCCAGCGCAGCAGCAGGTCCAGGCGCTCCGGGAAGCCCTGCTCGTACGCCTCCAGGCCGCCGCCGAACACCGCCAGGTCGATCCACGGCCCGCCGCGGCCCACGCCCAGCGTGAACCGGCCGCCGGAGGTCAGGTGCAGCAGCGCCGCCTGCTCGCCCAGCGCCACCGGGTGCCGGGTGGTCAGCACGCTCACCGCGGTGCCCACCCCGATCCGCCGAGTGCGGCCCAGCAGCATCCCCGCCAGCGTCGCCGCGTCCGGGCAGACCCCGTACGGCACGAAGTGGTGCTCGGCCAGCCACACCGCGTCCAGGCCCACCCGCTCGGCCACCAGCGCCGCCGAGACGGTCCGCTCCAGCGCCTCGCCGTGGCTCTGCCCGGGGAACTGCGCGGACAGCAGGAACGCGCCGACCCGGATCGCGTCCGTCCCGGCCTCCGGCCCCTGCTCGGGCGCCGGCTGCACGGCCGGCACCGCCCCTCGGCCGGCCGTTCGCCGCTCGGCGGAGCGGGTGTGCGGGCGGGCGGTGGTCTTCGTCATCGGGCGTGCCTCCATCGGTGCGCGCAGGGTTCGCGAGCCCCGCCGTGTCACCACGTGAGTAACCCATGTCATGTGCCAATGGCACGCCGAACCCTCAATTTGCCCAAGAGAAGGGTGGATTACCGTCGAAACGCGGTCGCCGGACGGTCATCCGTGCTAACGGGGCTCCTGGGGCGGCTGGGACCACCCGCCGGAAGCGGTCCGGTCACCGCCTCCCGCCGGTGGCGCGGCGGCCCGTACCCTGGAGGGACAACGCGCCGGAACGAGGGGTAGTCACGTGTCACCGCGACGCAATCGGATCCAGAAGTCCGAGGCCCGGGAGAGCGCCGCGCCGATGGGCGGGGGCCTGCGGCGGGTGGAGTCGTACCGGGGCGAGGACTGGGTCGTGCAGACCGTGGCCGGGACGGCCGGGCGGTACTACCGGTGCCCGGGCTGCGACCAGGAGATCCCGCCCGGCGTGGGGCACGTGGTGGCGTGGCCGGACCACGGCAGCGGGGTGGACGACCGGCGGCACTGGCACCGGGCGTGCTGGGGAGCGCGCGAACGCCGCGGCTCCAACCTGCTGCGGGGCCGCGGCGCTCCGAAGTACTGACGGCGCTACGCGTCGCGCCGCTTCAGCACCAGGTACCCGCCGAGCAGGGCCGCCGCCGCCCAGGCCGCGCAGATCGCCAGGCCGGTCCACGGGCCGAAGGGGTGGTCGGAGGTCGGCACCACCTGGAGGGCCGCCGAACCGGCCCGGTCCGGGAAGTAGCGCACCACGTTCTTCACCACGGGGACGATCGACAGGATCGGCGAGATCAGGAAGAAGAACGGGATCAGGATGCCCAGCGACAGCACCTGGTTGCGCAGCATCATGGTGACGCCGATCGAGAACAGGCACAGCAGCGTCAGGTAGCAGCCGGCGCCGAACACCGCCCGCAGCACGTTGGGTTGGCCGAGGTCGGTGTTGTACTGCCCGAGCGCCGCCTGCCCGAGGAAGAACGCGACGAACACCGTCACCAGCGAGACCAGCAGCGCGAGCACGCCCAGCACCACCGTCTTCGCGCCCATCAGCGTGCCGCGCTGCGGGACGGCGGCCAGCGAGACCCGGATCATGCCGCTGGCGTACTCGTTGCCGACCGCCAGCACCCCGAACACGATGATCGCCAGCTCGCCGAGCGCGATCCCGGACAGCGAGGTGGTGGTCGCGTCGAACGGGTTGCGGTTGTGCTCGGTGAACTGGTCGTAGTTCAGCCTGGTCAGCAGCGAGATCGCGAAGCCCATCGCGACCACGATCAGGAAGGTGGTGGCGAGCGTCCACACGGTGGAGCGGATGCTGCGGACCTTCGTCCACTCCGACTGCAGCACGGCGGGGAAGGCGGCCATCTCAACTCTCCTTTCCGGCCCGGCGGCCGTCCCAGTCGGCGCCCCAGGCGGGCCGGGCCGGCGGGGCGGTGGCGGCGGCGCCGGAGACGTCGGTGCGGTACTCCACGGACTCGGCGGTCATCTGCATGAACGCGTCCTCCAGCGAAGCCTGTTGCGGACTCAGCTCGTGCAGCGTGATGCCGTGCGCGGCGGCCAGCTCGCCGAGCCGCACCGGGTCGCCGTCGGTCACCTCCCAGGACCCGTCCGGGCCCGGCTCGGGGGACAGGCCGGCCGCCCGCAGCGCGTCCAGCAGCTGCTCCGGCTGCGGGGTGCGCAGCCGCACCGCGGAGCGCGAGTTGCGGCTGATGAACTCGGCCATCGGCAGGTCCGCCAGCAGCCGGCCGCGGCCGATCACCACCAGGTGGTCGGCGGTCAGCGCCATCTCGCTCATCAGGTGCGAGGAGACGAACACCGTGCGGCCCTCGGCGGCCAGCGACTTCATCAGCCGGCGGATCCACACGATGCCCTCGGGGTCGAGCCCGTTCACCGGCTCGTCGAACATCAGGATCTTCGGGTCGCCGAGCAGCGCCGAGGCGATGCCCAGACGCTGGCCCATGCCCAGCGAGAAGCCCCGGGCGCGCTTCTTCGCGACGGCCGTCAGACCGACCACGTCCAGGACGTGGTCGACCCGCTCGCGCGGGATCCGGTTCGACTGCGCCATCCACAGCAGGTGGTCGTAGGCCGTCCGCCCCGGGTGCACGCCCTTCGCCTCCAGCAGCGCGCCGATCTCCCGCAGCGGGTTCTGGACGGAGGCGTAGCCGCGGCCGTTGATGGTGACCCGGCCCGCGGTCGGCCGGTCCAGGTCGAGGATCATCCGCATCGTGGTGGACTTGCCGGCGCCGTTCGGCCCGAGGAACCCGGTGACCACGCCCTCCGGGATCCGGAAGCTCAGATCGTCCACGGCCAACTTGTCGCCATAACGCTTCGTCAGGTGGTGCAACTCGATCACGTGCCACTCCCTTGGTCTGCGGCCAGGGTAGGACAAAAGCCGATGAATCGGACGAACGCCGTCCGAGGCGCGGCCCCGGGGCCTACGGTGGAGCCATGACCTCCCCCAGCGCGCCGGCCGTCCGCGAGAACGGCACCGGCACCCCGCTCGTCCTGCTGCACGCCTTCCCGCTCTCCGCGCGCATGTGGGAAGGCCAACTGGAACGTGTACCCGGCCCGGCGGGGGACGACGCGCGGGTGGTCGCACCGGACCAGCGCGGCTTCGGCGCCGCCCCGCTCGGCGACGGGCCGCCCTCGCTGGACGCCGCCGCCGACGACCTGGCCGACCTGCTGGACCAACTGGGCATCGAACAGGCCGTGCTCGGCGGCCTGTCCATGGGCGGCTACGTGGCGATGGCCTTCGCCCGCCGCCACCCCGAACGGCTGGCCGGCCTGGTCCTCGCCGACACCAAGGCCACCCCCGACACCGACGCCGCCCGCGCCAACCGCGAACGCCTCGCCACCGCCGTCCTCGAACGCGGCAGCGCCGACCCGCTGAACGAGGAGAACACCGCCGAGAACCTGCTCGCCCCCGGTACCGACCCCGAACTCGCCGACAGCGTCCGGAAGATGATCGCCGAGGCCGACCCCGCCGCGATCGCCTGGGCGCAGCGCGCGATGGCCGCCCGCCCCGACTCGCTGGAGGTGCTGGCCGCCCTGGAGGTGCCCGCCGCGGTCATCGTCGGCGAACTCGACACCGTCACCCCGCTCAGCGAGGCCCGGATGATGGCCGAGGCGCTGCACGACGCCGAGCTGACGGTCATTCCGGCGGTCGGCCACCTCTCCTCGCTGGAGGCCCCCGAGACCTTCAACGCCGCCGTCCGGGCCTTCCTCAAGCGCCTGAAGCAGCACGGCTCCTGACGCGACGAAAGGGCCCGGAGCATCGGCTCCGGGCCCTTCCCGTCGTTCTCAGCGGGCCGCCCCTGCCGGGGCCGCCGTCAGCGCGACTGCTGCGCCGGGACGCCCAGCGAGTCGTCGGTCGGCAGCGACGCCGCGGCGACCGCCGCACCCGTCAGGGTGGCCAGCATCTCGCGGACGTTGGTCAGCTGCGCGTTGATCGAGTCGCGGCGGTTGGTGAGCGCCGCCAGCTCGCGCTCCGACTCGCTGCGGACCCGGTCGGCCTTCGCGTTGGCGTCGGCCACGATGTCCTCGGCCTGGCGCTGCGCCGTCTCGATGGTCTGGCGGGAACGGCGCTCCGCGTCGGTGCGCAGCTTCTCCGCCTCCAGGCGCAGCTGCTCGGCGCGGTGCTCGATCTCGGCGAGCCGCTTCTCCGCCTTGGCCTGACGGGCCGCCAGGTCGCGCTCGGACTGCTCCCGGCGCTTGGCCAGGTTGGTCTCGAACTCCAGCGCCGCCTGCGCGGCCTTGGTGCGGGTCTCCTCGAAGAGGGCGTCCGCCTCCTCGCGCTTGTTCTGCGCGTCCTTGTTGGCCTCGGCGCGCAGCTGCGCCGCGTCCGACTTGGCCTTGTCGACGATCCGCAGGCCCTCGTCCTCCGCCTTGGCCTTGCGGTCCTTGGCGTAGTTCTCGGCCTCGGTGCGGACCTGCTGCGCCGCGGCCTCGGCCAGCTCGCGGTGCTGCTCGGCGGCGCGGTGCGCCTCGTCGCGCAGGTCCTTCGCCTCCTCCTCGGCGAGGCGGAGGATCTTCTCGACGCGGGCGCCGAGGCCGGCGTAGGAGGGCTCCGCCTCGGTGACCGCGGCCTGCGCGGTCTGGGTCTCCAGGTGGAGTTCCTCGATGCGCTTCTCCAGCGCGCTGATCCGGGAAAGCGCGCTGTCTCGGTCGGCCACCAGCTTGGCGATCCGCTCGTCGACCTGGGCGCGCTCGTACCCACGGCGTACCAGGTCGAAGCCGTGCGGGGAGTGACTGTCGCTCATGGGATTTCTGGGCTTCCTGTCGTCAAACCGCTGAGATGGTTGAGGGAATCCTGACACGGTACCGGAGTGTCAACGACGAAACGCCGTTGGCTGACGGACAATGTCCGCTCAATCGGGTGGCGCGCCCCCGGAGCGATTGCCTCCCGATCGCGGAGAGCCCACCCCGGCACCGGCCTTGGGCCCTCCGTCCTTCTTGCTGCCCCCGTTGCTGTGGGCCGCCGGCGCGGGCGCTTCGAACGCCTCCAACGCCGACAGCACGTCCTGGACCCGAGAGATCTCGGTGTTGATGTCCTTCCGGCGGCGCACCAACTCGTCCAACTCCCGCTGGCCCTCGTCGGTCACGCGCTTCGCCTCGGCCTTTGCCTCCGCGAGCAGCCGCTCCGCCTCCTCGGCGGCCAGCCGCAGCTGCTCCTCGGCGTCCGAACCGGCCCGCCGGACGCGCTTCTCCGACTCCTCGTCGGCGCGCTTGAGCCGGGACGCCGCCTCGTCGGCCGCCGCTTCGAGCTGCTCCTCGGACTCCATCTCGGCGGCCTTCAGCTTGGCCTCCGCCTTGATGATCAGCGCCTCGGCCCGGGTGGTGGAGTCGGCGAGCTTGTTCTCCGCCTCCTTCAGCAGACCCTCGGCCTTGCGCACCGCCGAGATCCGCACCCGGCCCGCCTCCGCGGAGGCCTCCGAGGTCAGCTCCGCCGCCCGCGACTCGGCCGCGGCGATCAGCTCCGCCGCCCGCTCCTCGGCCTCCGCGACCTGCGCCTGCGCCTGCTCCTCGGCCTCGGTCAGCTGCTCCTGGGCGGCCGTCACCAGCGCGTCCACCCGCTCGCCGGCGGACTTCATCGCCTGCGCGTTCTCCTTGCGGGCCCGCTCGTGCAGCGCCTCGATCTCGGCGTCGGTGCGCTCGCGCAGCTCCTCCGCCCGGGCCCGGATCGCGTTGGAGTCCCGGCGGGCCTCCTTCAGCAGCGCGTCGGCGTCCGAACGCGCCCGCTCCACCTCGGCCTTGCCCTGCTGGTCGGCGGCCGCGATCAGGCGCTCGGCCTCCTTGCGGGCCGCCGTCACCAGCGCGTCGGCCTGCTCCTCGGCCGCCGCGGCGGCCGCCAGCGCCTCCGCCTGGGCCTGCTCGGCGAGCTGCTCGGCGTCCGCGAACGCCTTCTCCAGCACCGACTTGGCCTGCTCGCGGGTCGCCTTGTCGTACGCCTCCGCGGTCTCCCGCAGCTCCGCGTCGAAGGCCTCCGCGCGGGCCCGGATGTCCGCGTCGAACTCCTCCGCCAGGGTGCGGGTCGCCAGCGCGTACTCCTCGGCGTCCGAGCGCAGCTGCGCCGACCGCTCCTCGGCGTCCGCCAGCGCGGCCGCCGCCAGCTCGTCCGCCTCGGCCAGCGCGCGCTGCGCCCCGGCCTCCGCGGCGGACCGCTGCTGCTCGGCGAACTCCGCAGCGGCGGCGTGCAGTTCGGCGATCTCGCGGTCGGCGGCGGCGCGCAGTTCGGCGACCTCGCGCTCGGTGTTCTCGCGGAGTTCGGTGGTGTCGTGTTCGGCGGTGGCGCGCAGCTCGCGGTCGTAGGCGTCGGCGGCCTCGCGGAGTTCGGCGGTCTCCCGCTCGGCGACGGCGCGCAGCTCCGCCACCTGCTGCTCGGCGGCCGCGCGCAGCTCGGCGACCTCCTGCTCGGCGGCGGCGCGCAGCTCGGTGATCTGCTTGGTCGCCGCCTCGTGCAGGCCCGCCACCGACTGCCGGACCTCGGCGGCCTCCTGCTCGGCCGTCTCGACCAGCTCGGCGGCCAGCGCCTCGGCCTGCGCCCGCAGCTCCTCGGCGGCCAGTTCGGCGCTCGCCCGCAGCTCCGCCGTCTCGCGGTCGGCGGCAGCGCGCAGTTCGGCGACCTCGCGGTCGGCGTTCTCGCGGAGTTCGGTGGTGTCGTGCTCGGCGGTGGCGCGCAGCTCGCGGTCGTAGGCGTCGGCGTTCTCGCGGAGTTCGGCGGTCTCCCGCTCGGCGGCGGCGCGCAGCTCCGCCACCTCCTGCTCGACGGCCCGGCGCAGCTCGGCGGTCTCCCGGTCGGCGACGGCGCGCAGCTCGGCCGTCTCCTGCTCGGCCAGCGCCCGCAGTTCGGCGACCTCGCGGTCGGCGTCGGCCCGCAGCTCGGCGGTCTCCCGCTCCGCGTCGGCCCGCAGTTCGCGGTCGTAGGCCTCGGCGTCCGCGCGCAGCGTCTCGGCCTCGGCCCGGTCGGCGGCGGCCTCGGCGGCCAGCCGCTCGGCCTCCGTGTGGGCGGCGGTGAGCTGCTGGTCGGCCTCGGCGCGGACCCGCTGGGCGTCCTGCGCGGCGGCCTTGCGGACGGCCGCGGCCTCGCCGTCGGCGGCCTCCCGGATCGCGGTGGCCTCGGCCAACTTCTCGGCGGTCAGGGCCTGTTCGCGCTCCAGCTCGACGCGGGCGGCCTCGCGGGCGGCGGCCGCCTCCGCGCGCAGCGCCTGCGCGGCGGCCTCGGCCTGCTTGGCGACCGCGCGGGCGGCCTCCTCGGCCGCGGCGTGCACGGCCCGGCCGGCCTCCTCGGCCTGCTCGCGGTGGAGCTCGGCCCACTGGGCGGCGTCGGCCCGGGTGGCCTCGGCGGTGGCGTCGGCCTCCGCGCGGACGGTCGCGGCGGCGGCCTCGGCCCGCTCGCGGGTCTCGGCGGCGGAGCGTTCGGCGGCGGCCAACTGCTCCTCGGCGGTGCGCTTCGCGGCGGCCAGCAGCTCGTCGCGGGCCTGCGCGGCGGAGGAGGTGAGCTTCTCGGCCTCGGCGCGGGCCCGGGTGAGGGTCTGCTCGGCCCGGCCCTGGACGGCGGCGGCCTGCTCGCGGGTCTCGGTGCGCAGCCGTTCGACCTCTTCGGCGGCGCCGGAGCGCAGCGCGTCCGCGTCGGTCTTGGCGGCGGTGAGGAGCTCCTCGGCCTGCTTGGCGGACTCCTCGATCTGGACGGCGGCCTGCCGGCGGGCCTCGGAGCGGACCCGTTCGGCCTCGGCCTCGGCGGCGGAGCGCTGCTCCTCGGCCTGCTCGCGGGCCTGGGCGGCCTCGGCCTGCATCCGCTCCAGCTGTTCGCGGATCGAGGCGGCGTCCTCCATGGCGGCGTTCTGCGCCTGCTCGACGGCCTCGCGGGCCTGCTCCAGCAGCGTGCCGGCCTCGGACTTGGCGTGCTCGACGAGTCGTTCGGCCTCGGCGGCGGCCTCGCCGCGGGTGGCCTCGGCGTCGTCGGCCGCGCGGGCGAGCACCTCCTCGGCCTGCGTGGCGGCCCGGGCCAGGCGCAGCGCGGCCTCCTGGGCGCCCTCGGCGCGGCCCTCCTCGGCGGCCTCGGCGCGCAGCCGTTCGGCGTCGGCGGCAGCCTGCTCGCGCAGCTCGGCGGCCTTGCGCTCGGCGGCGGCCCAGTGCTCGGCGATCTCCTTCTCGGCGTCCGCGCGCAGCTCGTCGGCGACCGACTCGGCGGCGCTGCGCAGGCGTTCGCTCTCCTCGGCGGCGGCGGCCTTGGCGGCGTCGGCCTCGGCCTGGGCGGTGGAGGCGGCGGCCTTGATCAGCTCGGCCTCGCGGGTGGCGGCGGCCACCATCTTGGCGATCTCGGCCTTGGCGGTCTGCGAGCGCTGCTCGCTGGCGGCGGTGCCGTCGGCGACCTTGCGCTCGGCCTCGGCGGCGGCCTCGGCCTGCAGGCGCTCGGCGGCGGCGAGGGCCTCCTCGCGCATCCGGGCGGCCTCGGTGCGGGCCCGCTCGGCCTCGGCGAGGGCCTCGGCGCGCAGCCGCTCTATTTCGGCCTGGGCGCCGACCAGGGCGGCCTCGGCGCGTTCCTGGTCGGCCCGGGCCTGCTGCTTGAGGGCGGTGATCTCGGCCTCGGCGGCGGCCAGCTTCTGCTCGGCGGCGGCGTGCGCCTCGGCCAGCTGCTGCTGGGCGGCGGTGGCGGCGGCGACGCGCTGTTCCTCGGCCTGGGCGCCGGTCTGCTGGGCGTGCTCGGAGGCGGCGCGCAGCAGGCGTTCGGCGTCGGACTGGGCGCGTTGCAGCGCCTCCTCGGCCCGGGCCTGGGCCTCGCCGCGGGCGGCGTCCACGTCGGCGGCGGTCTGCGCGCGGGCCTGGTCGGCGAGCGCGGCGGCCTCGGCGCGGACGGCGGCCATCATCCGCTCGGCCTCGGCGCGGGCCTCCTGGAGCAGGCGCTGGGCCTCCTGCTCGGTTCCCGCGCGGGTCTGCTCCGCCCAGTTGACGTTTTCGTTGACGTGGCGTTCGGCGGCGGCGCGGAACTCGGCGAGTTCCTCCTCCAGGCGGCGGCGCCGGGTGGCGAACTCGGCCTCCAGCTGGGCGGTGCGCTCGGCGGCCTCGGCCATCATCCGCTGGGTCGCGGCCTGGGACTCGCGGACCTGGCGCTCGGCGTCCGCGCGCAGCGCCTCGGCCTGCATCTCGGCATTGCGCAGGAGCTGCTCGGCCTGGCCGGAGACGGAGTCGAAGGCGCGCGGTTGCGCGAGCTGCCGGCGGGCCTCGTGGAGCTTGGCCCGCAGCACCTCCACCTGGTAGGCGAGGTCGTCGGCGTGCTCGATGGTCTTGTCCCGCTCCTTGCGGGCCTTCTCCAGCTCGGCCTCGAACTTGGAGAGGTGATCCTCAACGCGGTCGTAGCCCCGCACTCCGCGGTCCCGCCCATCTCCTGATCGCGTCCTCGACCGGGTCCGCTCCGCCTCCGGGCAGCGCCCGGGGCGGACCGATCGGTCCTTGCCATCGCTCCGCCGTCCGGGTGGACTCCGCAGCGATCTGTTGCCTCTGGAGAATGGTGACAGATCCGAACGGCGACCGTTCGGCCGTGCCCGCGTCGTGGACTCCCCTGCGGTGCGCGTCCCGGAGGCACCAGCGCACCTGGGCATTGTAGTGGGAGCCGTGCCGGGGGGAATGGGGGCGAGGTCCTTTTCGGAAGTTACCGCCCAGTTCGTTACCGCTCGGTCGGGCCCCCGTCAGGCCCCGTACCGGTCCTCGTCGGATCGCGCACGGGGCCCGCGCGGCCTGCGGATCAGTGCTCGCCCGGCGCCGCGGCGGTGACCAGCTCGGTCAGCACGCCGCCGCAGTCCTTGGGGTGCAGGAAGGTGATCCGCGATCCCATCGACCCGTGCCGGGGCTCGTCGTACAGCACCCGCACGCCCTTGGCGCGGATGTCGGCGGCGTCGCCGTCCACGTCCGCCGTCCCGAAGGCGATGTGGTGCACGCCCTCGCCGTTCTTCGCCAGCCACTTGGCGACCGTGGAGTCCTCCCGGGTCGGCTCCAGCAGCTGGAGGTAGGAGGCGCCGCCGTCCCCGGTGTCGTTGATCTTCAGCATGGCCTCGCGGACGCCCTGCTCCTCGTTGACCTCCGAGTGGAACACCTCGAACCCGTAGGTGCTCCGGTAGAACTCGACGGTCCGGTCCAGGTCGAAGCAGGCGATGCCGATGTGGTCGATGCGGGTCAGCACGGGGGCCTCCGGGAGCAGTTGAGGGGTGGCACCCAGTGCAGCGCATCGCCCGGAGCGCGCGCCAGCGGGACACCCTGCGAGCCTGCTCACATCGGAGGTCCGCCGATGGAACTTCCCGGAACCGGCACGGTGTTGACTGGGAAGTGTCAGTAGCGCTGATCACACCTTCGCGGCGGTGACGCGGAGGTGACCGATCAGTACATTGACCGCATCCCCATACCCTCTGGTCCGACGCGCGAAGGGGCTCGTCCATGACTACTTCTGTGATCGTCGCAGGTGCGCGCACGCCGATGGGCCGGTTGCTCGGCTCCCTCAAGGGCTTCTCCGGCGCGGAGCTCGGCGGCTTCGCCATCAAGGCGGCGCTGGAGCGGGCCGGCGTCTCCGGCGAGCAGGTGCAGTACGTGATCATGGGCCAGGTGCTGCAGGCCGGCGCGGGCCAGATCCCGGCGCGGCAGGCGGCGGTGAAGGCCGGCATCCCGATGACCGTCCCGGCGCTGACCATCAACAAGGTCTGCCTGTCCGGCCTGGACGCCATCGCGCTGGCCGACCAGCTGATCCGGGCCGGCGAGTTCGACATCGTGGTGGCCGGCGGCCAGGAGTCGATGACCAACGCCCCGCACCTGCTGCCGAAGTCCCGCGAGGGCTTCAAGTACGGCGCGATCGAGATGCTCGACGCGATGGCCCACGACGGCCTGACCGACGCCTACGAGAACATCCCGATGGGCGAGTCCACCGAGAAGCACAACACCCGCCTGGGCATCGGCCGCGAGGTGCAGGACGCCATCGCCGCCGCCTCGCACCAGCGGGCCGCCAAGGCGCAGGCCGACGGCGTGTTCGAGGCCGAGATCGTCCCCGTCGCGATCCCGCAGCGCAAGGGCGAGCCGGTCCTGTTCAGCCAGGACGAGGGCATCCGCGCCGACACCACCGCCGAGGGCCTGGCCAAGCTGCGCCCGGCCTTCACCAAGGACGGCACCATCACGGCCGGCACCTCCTCGCAGATCTCCGACGGCGCCGCCGCCGTCGTCGTGATGAGCAAGGCCAAGGCCGAGGAGCTGGGCCTGAGCTGGATCGCCGAGATCGGCGCGCACGGCAACGTCGCCGGCCCGGACAACTCGCTGCAGTCGCAGCCGTCCAACGCGATCAAGCACGCCCTCGCCAAGGAGGGCCTGGAGGTCGCCGACCTCGACCTGATCGAGATCAACGAGGCGTTCGCCGCCGTCGCCCACCAGTCGATGAAGGACCTGGGCGTCAGCGACGAGATCGTCAACGTCAACGGCGGCGCGATCGCGCTCGGTCACCCGATCGGGATGTCCGGCGCCCGCGTGGTGCTGCACCTGGCGCTGGAGCTGCAGCGGCGCGGCGGCGGCGTCGGCGCGGCCGCGCTGTGCGGCGGCGGCGGCCAGGGCGACGCCCTGATCGTCAAGGTCCCCGCGCAGGGCTGACCGAACCTCCCGGTCCCCGCGGGGCGGCGCCCGCCGCCCCGCGGGGCGTCCGTCTTTTCTGCTGCGAGGAGCTAACCCGATGGCCGATGTGGCGACGCTGGTCGAGCAGGCCCGGCAGGGCCGCCCCCGGGCGGTGGCCCGGCTGATCACCCTGGTGGAGAACGCCGCCCCCGAGCTGCGCGAGGTGATGGCCGCGCTCGCCCCGTACAGCGGGCGGGCGTACACGGTGGGCCTGACCGGCTCGCCCGGGGTGGGCAAGTCCACCTCGACGTCCGCGCTGGTGACCGCCTACCGCAAGCGCGGCAAGCGGGTCGGGGTGCTCGCCGTCGACCCGTCCTCGCCGTTCTCCGGCGGGGCGCTGCTCGGCGACCGGGTGCGGATGCAGGAGCACGCCACCGACCCCGAGGTGTTCATCCGCTCGATGGCGACCCGCGGCCACCTCGGCGGCCTGTCCTGGGCGGCCCCGCAGGCGCTGCGGGTGCTGGACGGGGCGGGCTGCGACGTGATCCTGGTGGAGACCGTCGGCGTCGGCCAGTCCGAGGTGGAGATCGCCGCGCAGGCCGACACCTCGGTGGTGCTGCTCGCGCCGGGCATGGGCGACGGCATCCAGGCCGCCAAGGCGGGCATCCTGGAGATCGGCGACGTGTTCGTGGTCAACAAGGCCGACCGGGACGGCGCGGACGCCACCGCCCGCGAGCTGAACCACATGCTCGGCCTGGGGGAGTCCCGGCAGCCCGGCGACTGGCGGCCGCCGATCGTGAAGACCGTGGCCGCCCGGGGCGAGGGCGTCGACGAGCTGGTCGAGGCGCTGGAGAAGCACCACAGCTGGCTGGCCGAGGCCGGCGAGCTCGCCGCCCGCCGTCGGCGCCGGGCCGCGCAGGAGGTCGAGGCGATCACGCTGGCCGCGCTGCGGGCCCGGATCGGCGACCTGCGCGGCGACCGGCACCTGGACGCGCTGGCCGGGCAGGTCGCCGAGGGCACCCTCGACCCGTACCGCGCCGCCGACCGGCTGGTCGCCGAACTCACCGGCTGACCGGCCCCGCTAGTGCCGTGACCGGAAAGGATCACCGGCGTGGGAGCTGGGCGTGAGAAGATCGCGGCCGTGACCATCTCGCTTCATGACTTCGCTGGCGAAC